>JAKQPY010000268.1:0-24499 GCA_029564465.1 Bacteroidota bacterium
AAGCCTTTTTGGGTGTAGGTATTTTTGTAGATAATCATTTTGTCGTCGAGGGCGTACTTGTTGGGCAAGGTGTTCAGGTACAAGGCTGCCGAAACGATTAGCAGAACATACAGGGGCTTCCGGTTGGGTTTCATACTGAAATGTTTTTCGGTTTAAAAATACAAAAAACCGTTCACTATTTCATAAATCTGGCAATCAGAATCTCACACAGTATAAAAAGAAGGGCTGCAATTACAAAGAATTTCCAAAGCATAATACCAAAACTTTGGCTTATTATCTGGTTCCTGAAATTACTGCCACTGGGCTCAATAGTACTGATATTGTTGACTCCCGCGTCTTTCAGCATTTCGCAATATGCACTGCTGGTCATCACTCCCTGCTTCGATTCACTGCGTGAATAGTTCAACGAAATTGCCCCGATTTGTTTATCTCCGTCAGTTATACTGAAATGTCCACTGTGATCGATTTCGGCAGGAATTGTGATTTTTACTCCACCGGGGATAATGCGAAATCCTGGAATAATATCAGTTACACTATCGCGTAAATGATACACGGTGTTGTTGTTGCTTATCAAGGTGTTAAGGTCGAAGCTGCTTTCGCTTCCCATTACGTGGTATAAGGCTCCGGAGGCTCCTGAATATAATGCCATGTTGTAGAATATGGGAACAAAAACCGGATGTTTTATAAACCCTTCGTTTTCCGAAATAAGAGGTATTGCGCAATAGATTATTTTACCCGACTCTAATGGTTTCGAAGCAACAATTGCCCTGCCCCTTTCATCGTTTAGGGCAGCATCTGCCCCTGAATTAGTGAATAATTGCAGTGGGTAGGCATAAGCATAGGCCGGCAAATCAGGGTTTTGCTCCTGCTTGCCAAATACTTCCCTGAAAAGATAATGCTTATAGTTTACAGCAGCAATCTTCTTTTTTGAGGTTTCAGCATATTGAATTACTCCAAAACCGGCCTCTTTCATCAGGTTGTTGTACGAATGAATGTCGATTTCTTTGCCCGGAATAAGCAACAGGCTGTGCCCCGTTTTCACATAGTCAATCAGTTGTGATGTCATACCCGATGAAATACTTTTTAACCCGTCGCAGATTAACAGTTTGTTTTGACGGAACTCACTACTGACTTCAGTTCCGGAGCGCACCGCGTCGTACTTCATGTTTTCGGAATCGGTGCCGTAAAGTGCCGAAAGGTAGCGTTGACCGGCTGCCCCGTCATAAATGTGCAAAATACGGGTTTCGGGTGTTAGCGTATAGTCGAAGAACAGGGTGTTGTCGAAAACAACCGGAAAATCTTCGGTTTCGATGCGCCCGCGTATTATGCCCGGTACCGAGTGGGTGTAAGATAAACCAAATGTGCCGGTTTCCAGAGCTTCGAGATTTATTTCGAGAACGGCTTTCAATGTGTCATTAATCAGTAGCCGCACCGGAATGTTCTGGCCGGGTTCGTTTGAATGATTGGTAATGGTAAACTTTATTTCTTCGGGTTTACCCGGCACTTTCAACGGATTCTCGAACCAACAACTGTCAATCGAAATATTGTTCGAAATGCTATTTCCAATTGGCACTAAAAATACATGGTAATTGAAGTCTTTTATTTTGAATGCTTTCTGTTGATTCGCCTGACAGTCGGTAATCAAGTATAAATTCATATCAGTGCCTTTACCCGCCAGCGCGCTGGCTTTCTGCATGATTTCGCCTGTGCTGCGCGATAATGATGATACTTGTATATCAGCCAGTTCGGGCTTTATATCGGTTTGACTCAGCAATCGCTGATGATTGGGCATAAAATCGTTGGTGATCAGGTAAAACTGCATGTCAGCCGGATAGGAATTCACAATTTCATATGCATATTCTTTGGCAACATCCAGTTTTTTCCCTTTCTCAATTTCGGCTTCCATGCTGAATGAATTGTCAAGATATATGGCCACTACATTACGCTTACTGCCCTGCGATGACTCTGAAGGTATAAATGGCTGCGCAAAAGCAAAAACAAGCGCAATGAGCATGAGAATACGCATCAGCATGATGAGCCAATGCTTAAGTCGCGTGCGTGTACGGTTCTCCTGCTGCAAATTTTGTAAGAGCATAGTGTTGCTGAAATACACCGTCTTGAACCTGCGGAAATGGAACAGATGGATTATGATGGGGACTGCTATGGCAAATAAACCCCAAAGGAATGCCGGAACAAGAAAACTCATACACTAATTTTACAGCTGCAAAAATAGACTTTTTGTTTAAACAAAGGGAAGCAAAATGTAATGATAATGAAACGCCATTCAGGCTTGCTTCACGACCTATCTAGGTCATTTTGAGTACATAAACATTTTTTATTGGGCTCTACGTTGGTTAATATTATTATATTATTGTTAATAATATGTCGTTTTCGTTGCATTAATTTCTACGATATTCATTACTTTTGTAGTTTCGTGGAATAATTTTAATAATGAAGTGATGAGAATACTGAAAACACTGACATTTTTGATGGCAACTTTTTTTATGGTTGCCCCTGTTTTTGCTCAGGATAACGACATTAAGTCGCTGCCTGAAAAAGAGTTATGGAAACGCGCTGAAGCTTATGTTATGGTGAATGCGTTCGACGAAGCTCTGCAATATTACCTCGTGCTGTTTGATAAAGATAACCTAAACAGGCATGTCGCTTTTAAGGCCGGGTATTGTTATCTGCAAAGCGAAAAAATTCAGGATGTTAATGTTGCTATCAGTTACCTGAATATTGCATCTACGGGTATTAGTAAGTCGTTTAAAAACAGTCCGAAGGAAAAAGATGCCCCGGTCGAAACGAATTACTTTTTGGGCGTAGCCTACCGCCTTAAAAAAGACTATAAAACAGCACTCGACTATTACAAAGATTTTCAGAAAGAATTCGAGTCTGCAAAAATGAATATCGTTACCCAAAGTCAGCTGGACCTCGAAATTAAATCATGCAACGAAGCATCTAAAGAAAAAAACGTGTCCGAAATGCTGCCGTATACTTTTATGATTAAAAACAAACCTGCGAACCTGTATGTTCGTTGCCCTATCTACGCTGAAGAAGCAGGTATCTTGTTCTTTACTATGGGTTCTGAAAACTCCTTCCCACCGGATATTAACTACGACAGGGAATATGACTTCAGACCATTTGACAGTATTTACTATTCGAAACGACTGAACGATTCAATCTGGGATGAACCGGTGAATATCAGTAAAATGATACAGGTTACCTCCCCGATTCTGCCCGTTACAGCTACCCCCGATGCCTCAAAAATTTTCTTTGTAATCGATGTCGGCGATAACGGTGATATTTATATGTCGGAAATGACCGATGGAAACGTTTCGGTTCCCAAAGCCCTGAACCGTAATATTAATACCCGACACTGGGAGTCGTTTGCAAGTATAACGTCCGATGGAAAACGCTTGTATTTCAATAGCTTGCGTCCCGGCGGATCCGGCGGACTTGATTTATATTACTCCGACCTCGATGAAAACGACAAATGGGGGGAAGCCGTTAACCTTGGGCCTGCAATCAATACTACCGGCTACGAAGAAATGCCTTACATTTCGCGTGATGGAAAAGAACTGTATTTCAGTTCCGAAGGTCATTCCACTACCGGTGGTTTTGATGTGTTTTATGTAGCTTACCTTCAGGGTGATAACAAATGGACTACCCCTATTAATGTGGGATTTCCTTTCAATACCGATGGTAACGATATGGGATATTTCGTTGAGTTCGAAGGTGACTTTTCGTTTTGCCCTGTAAACAGTAGCAAACGCCGTTATGGCTACGAAGAATGCGATTGCATCAGCCTGAAAAGAACCAAAAGCTATAAACCCATTATTGTAAACTGTCTGGTGGTTCCCGACAAAACCCTCAAATCACTGCCGGATGATGTAATGCTATTTGTGGTGAACGATGCTACAGGCGATACTGTGCATGCATTTCATATTTCTGAAGTACAGAAAAATGCCAGCTTTACGCTTCCTGAAGGTGATTATACACTTACCACCCGTAGCGAATATGCTGATCCGGGAACAAAAAAACTTAACGTTCCCAAAGAAAGCGAAAACATCAGTGTGATTATACCGATTTCGGCTGAGTTGCTGGCACAAAACCCCGACCGTAAAAACAATCCCTATCTGGTGATGGGCGCTCCAATTACTTATAAAGTACTTCGTGATAATACCTTGTCAGCTATGCCTAACGACCTGATGCTCTATGCTTTCAATGATGAAACCAAGGAAATGGTCTTTTCAACAAAGGTTACCGATGGAAACAGTAGCAACACCATACTACTACCGGTAGGTAAATACACATTCAAAACCGAAAGTGCATCAGCCAATCCTGCCATCGAAAAACTCAATGTACCCAACGATAAAGACCCTCAAAATGTAACCCTGGTTATTTCGGCATTCAGCGATCAGGTACTTACAGTTACCTGGGTACAGTTCGATTTCGATAAGTCGAACGTGAAACCCGAATTTTTTAATACCCTCGATTCACTGGCCGATTACATGAAACGATTCCCCAATTCGGTGGTAGCTGTTCATGGCCATACCGACCCGTTTGGTACTAATGATTATAATCTTGCTCTTGGTCAGCGTCGTGCAACTGCCGTTAAGACCTATCTGGTTAATAAAGGTGTCGATTCAAATCGTCTGCCTACCGAAACTTACGGTGAAGAAAAACGAATTGCTGTTGGCGACAGTGCCGAAGCCCGCAAATACGACCGCAGGGTTGAATTCATAGTGCAGAAACAAGGTGCTATTACCCTGAAAGTGATACCGCGGAACCCGCCCAAATCGCTGTCAAAATAGAAGAGGTAAACTGATTTTTTAAAGCCGGGGCAAATACTCCGGCTTTATTGTTTTAGTACATATAAAATTTAAAGCAATCGTTTCAGCTTTCTGCTATTTTTTATAGCTTTGCCTGATATGAAAAAAATTCTGGTCACCGGTGGAGCCGGTTTTATAGGTTCGCATCTCTGCGAACGCCTGCTGAACGAAGGCAACGAAGTTATCTGCCTCGATAATTTCTTTACAGGGTCCAAATCGAATATTGTTCATCTGCTCGATAACAAATATTTTGAATTGGTGCGACATGATGTTACCATGCCGTATTTTATCGAGGTTGATGAGATTTATAACCTGGCTTGCCCCGCCTCACCCATTCACTATCAGTACAACCCGATAAAAACCATTAAAACTTCGGTAATGGGCGCCATCAACATGCTTGGGCTTGCCAAGCGTATTCGGGTAAGAGTATTGCAGGCCAGTACCAGCGAAGTATATGGTGATCCAACGGTGCATCCGCAACCCGAAACTTATTGGGGCAATGTGAACCCTATTGGCAGCCGCTCCTGCTACGACGAAGGAAAGCGATGTGCCGAGACTTTGTTCTTCGACTATCACAAGCAAAATAAAGTACGTATTAAAGTAATCCGCATTTTTAATACCTATGGACCGCGCATGCACCCCAACGATGGTCGTGTGGTTTCGAACTTTATTGTACAGGCTCTCAAAGGTGAGGACATCACAATTTTTGGCGACGGAACTCAAACCCGTAGTTTTCAATATATTGATGACCTGATTGAAGCCATGCTGCGCATGATGAATACTTCTGACGAAATTACTGGTCCGGTTAATGTGGGCAATCCTTACGAAGTTACCATGCTCGAGCTTGCCGAAAGAATTCTGAAGCTCACCGGATCGGCCTCTAAGCTGGTGTTTATGCCTTTACCCGAAGATGACCCCATTCAGCGCAAACCCGATATTAGCATCGCCCGTAAGGTTTTGAACAACTGGGAGCCTAAGGTCCCACTCGAAGATGGATTGATAAAAACGATAGAATATTTTAAAAATAGCCTCTGATTATGAAAGGAATTATTCTGGCAGGTGGTGCTGGTACACGCCTGCATCCAATAACTAAAAGCATTTCGAAGCAGATTATCCCGGTGTACGACAAACCCATGATTTATTATCCGCTCTCCACACTGATGCTTGCAAACATACGTGATATTCTTATTATTAGCACGCCCACCGATATCGGACTTTACGAAAACCTGTTTGGTGACGGTCAACAGCTCGGTTTAAATATTTCATATGCCATTCAGCCATCCCCCGACGGACTGGCACAGGCTTTCATTATCGGTGATAAATTCATTGGCAACGATAATGTATGTCTCGTACTTGGCGATAATATTTTTTACGGACAGGGCTTTGGCCACGTTCTGAAACAGGCTTCTCTGCTCGACGATGGTGCCCTGGTTTTTGGGTATTATGTAAATGATCCGGAACGTTATGGAGTAGCCGAATTTGATGACGAATGGAATGTTATCAGTCTGGAAGAGAAACCTGCGAAACCTAAATCAAATTTTGCAGTTACCGGATTGTACTTCTACAGCAACGACGTGGTTAACAAGGCCAAAAGCCTTAAGCCTTCGAAACGCGGAGAACTTGAAATAACCGATCTGAATAACCTGTACCTTGCCGAAAACCGGCTTCGCATACAGTTATTGGGACGTGGGTTTGCATGGCTCGATACCGGTACCCCTCAAAGCTTGCTGCAAGCCGCCAATTTTATCGAAACACTCGAGCAGCGTCAGGGCCTTAAAGCTTCCTGCATCGAAGAAATTGCCTATCACCGCGGTTTTATCAGTAAAGAACAACTCCTTAAACTGGCCGAAGTACTCGGAAAAAGCGACTATGGTAAATATTTGTTTAAAATTGCCAACACCGAAACCATACCCGGATGGAAATAATTTCGACACCCATACCCGGCCTGCTGATTGTAAAAACAGCCGTATTTGGTGATAGCCGTGGCTATTTCACCGAAACCTATAACCGGAGCACTTTCGAAAAATCAGGCCTGGTAACGCATTTTGTACAGGACAACGAATCGATGTCGAATGCCGGCGTTGTTAGGGGTCTCCACTACCAGCTTGAACCTTTTGCCCAGGCAAAACTGGTACGGGTTGTAATTGGTCGCGTCTTCGATGTAGCACTCGATTTACGCAAAGGCTCTCCTACTTTTGGACAATGGTTCGGCATTGAACTCAGCGGCGAAAACAAAACCCAGTTCTATGTTCCCAAAGGTTTTGCTCACGGATTTGCCGTACTCGAAAATAATACTGTTTTTGCCTATAAGTGCGATGCTTTATATAACCGTGACGCCGAGAGAGGAATCAATTTCACCGACCCGAAATTGGCAATTGACTGGCCCGTCGATATGGGTAAGGCTATAGTTTCAGAAAAAGATAAGCTGAACCCGACTTTCGCTGATGCTGAATACAATTTTACTTTTTAAAAACTTTTTTGCAGGATTTCGGTTAATTATTAAACTAAAACATATTGAAAATGGAAAACAAAAACCTTCTCGACGTATTAAAAACAGCCATTCTCATGGAAAAACGCGGTCAGGCACTATACGAAGAAGTGGCTTCGAAAACAGCAGACCCCGATGTGAAAAAGATTTTCAACATTATGGCAGAAGAAGAAAAACTGCATGCTAAAATGTTGGGAGAGCAATTTAAAAATTTCAGTGAGAATAAAAGCTTTGTTAAGCAAAATCTTGCGGCCAGTAGTGCCGATCAGGAACTCGCTAACATGATTCTCACCGGAAAAATCACAGCCAACATCAGTGCAGCCGGTTTCGAAGCAGCTGCAATCGGAGCCGCCATCGATATGGAAACAAAATCAATTGAGGTTTACCGCAAACGGGCCGAAGAAAGTAACGACCCCGAAGAAAAAGCTTTATTTCACTGGCTTGCCGATTGGGAAGGTTCTCACTATGAATTACTTTTAAAACTTGATAACGATCTTAAAGATCAGATTTGGGCTGACAACCAGTTCTGGCCCTTCTAATATTCACTGACTGTAATCAGTTTTTTTACCTAAACTAATTCAGGCCTCCGCGGAGGCCTGTTGTTGTTTTAAATGAATTTAAAATTAACATTAAATTAATGTTTCGGTAAGATTAACTAACGATTGCCTGAATACTTTTGGCCAAAACCAGTGCAATGAAAAAAACGCTATTTCTCCTGAGTATTCTTTTGTTGAATGTCAGCTTTTTATTTGCCCAGACAGAACTCGACGACAGGGCCAACATCTGTTTTAACAAGGGATGGGGCTTTATGACCAAAGACAGCAGCGTGGTAATGAATCTGCGCTTTCGCATTCAGAATCGCCTCGCCTTCAGTACCGAAAGCACATCCGATTTATCAATCAGCGAAACCGAATGGAAAGTAAGAAGATTGCGCCTGCGCTTTGATGGGTTTGTATATCATCATACCATCAGTTATTTGTTTCAGCTTGCATTTTCGCGCGACGATATCGATTGGGACAAAAGTAAATTTCCGAGCCTGGTACGCGATGCTATGGTGTTCTATCGTCCGGTGAAAAATCTGCAGATAGGTTTTGGTCAGGGAAAACTACCCGGAAATCGTCAGCGCGTTATCAGCAGCGGGCAGCAGCAATTTGCCGACAGAAGCATCGTAAACAGCACCTTCACCATCGACCGCGACTTTGGGGTCTTTTTGAACTATAGTTTAATGGCCGGAAGTGGCATCATTAATATTAAAACAGCGGTGTCATCCGGCGAAGGCAGGAATATTCCCAAAGGTGATGCCAATCTGGCGTATACCGGACGCCTGGAGTATTTGCCACTGGGAAAATTTACCCACGATGGCGATTATTTCGAAGGTGATCTCGAACATGAGAAAACACCAAAACTATCACTCGCAGGTGGTTACAGCTTCAACAAAGGCGCTTTGCGAACAGGTGGACAATTGGGCAGCACAATGAATACAGGTCATGATATGTATATTGCTTTTGCCGATATTGTTTTCAAATATCAGGGATGGGCACTCAGCAGCGAATTTATGCAACGCAGCACATCCGGTTCCTTACTGGTAAATCTCTCTGATGGAACAGCATCCTATATTTATGGAGGTATTGGTTTCAATACTCAGTTGAGTTACTGTTTTAGAAACCATATCGAAATTGCCGGCCGTTTTTCGTTTATGCGGCCTGACGAAGAGATTCATGGCTTCGAACCATTGCAACGACAATATATACTGGGTGTCACCAAATATTTCAGTGGTCATCCTGTTAAGCTGCAAGGCAACCTGCTTTATATCGAAAAGCAAAGTATGAATGAGGCCGTCGAAAGTTCGGGTAACTTTGGGGTGATGATTCAGATGGAACTGGGAATTTAAAATTCGATATCACAGTTTATCCACTCGTCGTCGAGCTTTGCTCCCATCTTACGGTATAATTCTATCGCATGGGTGTTCCAATCAAGTACTTGCCACCGGATACGACGGCAATTGTTTTCTTTCGCAATACCGATAACCTCATTAAGCAGCCTGTAGCCAATTTTTTGTCCGCGAAACCCTGGTTTTACATACAGATCATCAAGATACAATGATTTCCCTACCCAGGTGTAGTAAGCATAAAAATAAAGTGCCATCCCTGCAATTTCTTTATCGGCTGTTTCAGCCACCAAACACTCGAACCCGGATTGCTCGTTACGCATGAATTCTTCGGTATTCACTACTTTGTCGAGCGCTTTTTCGAAGGCTGCCAGTTCGCGTATCATCGCCAGAATGGCTCCAAAATCTGTCTCAAGGGCTTTTCTTATAGTAATCTCCATCGTCAACTATTTACAGGCGGCGGCTATGCGCACCAATTGTTCCAGTAATTTTGCCGCACGGTCTAAATGGAGCATATTGGCTCCATCGCTTTTGGCTTTTGCAGGGTCAGGATGCGTCTCGATAAATAAACCATCCACGCCCGCTGCAATTCCGGCTTTGGCCATGGTCGTAATCATTTCGGGGCGACCACCCGTAACTCCCGATGGCTGATTGGGTTGCTGTAAGCTGTGTGTAACATCGAGCAACACCGGAAAACCAAACGATTTCATTATGGGAATACTCCTGAAATCAACAATCAGATCGGTATATCCAAAACTGTTGCCACGTTCGGTGAGCATGATATTTTTGTTTCCGGTCTCCATTATTTTTTCTGCAGCGAACCCCATGGCTTCGGGCGATAAAAACTGACCCTTCTTAACATTTATGGTTTTTCCTGTATTTCCGGCAGCAACCAAAATATCGGTTTGCCTGCACAAAAAAGCAGGTATTTGCAACACATCAGCAACCTGAGCAGCAAAGGCGGCCTCGTCGGCTGTGTGTATGTCGGTGCATATGGCAACATCAAATTTACTTCTGATTTCTGATAAAATCATCAGTGCTTTTTCGTCGCCAATTCCGGTAAACGAATCGAGTTTACTTCGGTTTGCCTTGCGGTACGATGACTTAAAAATAAACGGAATGTTCAATTTCGAAGTTATCTCTTTAAGCTTTTCGGCTACAACAGCACAAACTTCGTAAGACTCAACAACGCAGGGGCCGGCTATCAGAAAAAATCCGGCTGTCTTGGGGTTTTTCAAATGGGCTAAAGCAGGTACCATATGATATTTTTTCGAAAGATACTGAAAATGTATTGAAAAAAGTAATTCGGATGTAAAGCTTTATTTTGCTGCTTCCCTGCTTTTATCCTCGAGTCTCACAATCAAAGAATCACATAGTCCCAAAAAAATATTGAAACTTTCGTTGGCAACCAACTTTTCATCAATAAGCGCGCCAAATGCTTCCTGTTTTATTTTTTTAAGATTACTGAGTGCATCGGCAATATCGCTGGCAGTGGCAATCGTTTCGTAACGATTTTCGATATCAAGTACCTTTTTATAGTATTCATCGATTCTGTCTTTTTTCTTGAGTTTCATACGCCTGAGAAAGGCCATGAAAAACCCGAATCCTCCCACCAGAAACGACGATATAAAAGCAATAAAATCGATATGTTTTTCGAGAAATGAAGGTTCATCTCTTTCAAGATATCTGATAACCCCTTCATGAAGCGGAAAATTGAGTGTACTTTGGTCGAAATTGTCGTTTATACCCGAAAGCAGCGGGTTTTTATCGGAAAGTAGCTTTGCGTTGACAATAATCTGTTCAACGATACCATACACTTCTTCAGCATCAATGTCGGCACGACAAAGTAATACTGCATCAACTGCAAGCGTAAGTACGGGCTCATGTGGACCAAACCGGTAGGTTTGCATCGGTATAATGAAAGGCCTTGCCGTTGTATAGTTCATGCAGAAACCTTCAACCGGAGAACCTTTGCCAAAAAGCCGGTAATCACCCAGGCTGAAAATTTTGCATTTACCGGTATTAAGCATATCTACTACCGAAGTTGCATTATATCCTCCCACATTCACACTGATATCGATGTTTTCGGATACAATGTTTTCAGACCATGGGGTATGTACAAAGGTGTATAAAGTGCTATCGATGCCACAGTGATCGAGATAGGCTTAAAGAAACGGTGTGTTCCGCTATTGTGGGGCCCCACGCCTATTCTTCGCCCTGTGACAAGCTCTCCGATATCGTTGGCTGCAATGCTGTCGGCATAAACTATAAAAAGAATCTCGGGATATAATGGCAGTACAGTTCTTATTTTACTGTCTACCACCGAGCCGTCTGCCGAAATGAAACCCGAAATACGGGTGTCGTTCTGGGCAATGGCAAAATCTACTTCACCCGAATACAATTTTTTGCAATTAACAAACGATCCCAGCTCTTTATCTTCGAGCATTACAAAATGGCGTTCACCGCCTTTATTTATTAAATCGGTAATCAACTGACCTACTTCGTTGTAAGAAGTTCCTTTCGAGGTGGTTGCAAAGCTGTATTCTTTCTTTTTTTTGCAGGATACTACGCCCGCCATTAACACAATAATAAGTCCGAAAAGAATGCATTTTTTTAAGCGGATATCCATAAATGTTACGCTATTATCGTTGAATTTGTTGATATCACAATGGTACGAAATACATCTGAGAAATAAAAGCAAATTGCTTAATTCAATGAAACGGAGTGATTAGCTATTTCCGGTTGATAACATTTAAAGTGGCGTAACCAGTTGTTTTGATTATGGCAATATCTTTGTATGAGATTTCATAAATCAGAAAGCAATGAAAAAGATACTAGTGCTTTTGTTATTTGTGGCAAGTATGAGCACGACATTAATGGCTCAGATCGAAAAACCGGTAGTTATCATGCCACAGGCCGGAATCAACCTTTCACGGTTTGCCAGCGAACCCAACGACATTGAATATGGCATGCGCACCGGGTTTCATGCCGGATTATTTATAAGAACAAACCGGACTATTTTTATTCAACCAGGAATTTTTTATTCCCGACAGGGAAACGACCTGTATCATTACAGCGAAATCAATGCGAATAGCTTGCGAGATAATGTGGATTATAATATGTTGAAAATTCCGGTATTTTTTGGACTCAAAATTTGGCATCTCCGGTTGTATACCGGTCCTACGGTCTCTTTTCTGACCAATGTATATGGTAACGATTTTGGCTTCGATCGCGATGATTTTTCATGGGCTGTACTGGGAATGAACCTTGGCGCTGGTTTTCACATCGGGGTCTTCAGTCTCGATTGCCATTATGAATTCGGACTGACCCAGGTTTCGCCGGTTATCGCCAATAAAACCAATGTACTCAGTATTAATGCGGGATTTCACATCGCTTTATAATCCGGCACTTCGAAGCAGTAATTCAGCCTGATTACGGGCCGCACCGGTAATTTCGGAGCCGCTGAGCATGGCAGCAAGTTCCTCTATTCGCATGGCTTCATTTAACAGCATTATTGATGTGCGTGTGCGATTCTCTTCCTCGGTTTTAACAACTTTATAGTGTTGCTTGCCACGTGCCGCTACCTGTGGTAAATGGGTAATACTGATTACTTGCCTGCCTGCCGATAGTTGTTGCATGATTGCCCCCATTTTATCTGCAATTTCACCCGATACTCCAGTGTCGATTTCATCGAATATCAGCGTTGGGATAGCATTTTCGGCATTAATCAGCGATTTCAGGCACAACATGATCCGCGAAAGTTCGCCACCCGATGCTGTTTCGCCTATTTCGCCGGCCTGGGTGTTTTTGTTGGCCGTAAAAAGGAATTGTATGTTGTCGATTCCATCAATACCGGGTTTTTTAGTCCTGGAATTGACTAATGAAAACTGCGCGTTGGGCATCCCCAGTTGCTGAAGCATTGCAACAGTTTTTCTTTCGATACTGTTAAAGACAGCTTCTCTTTTTTTACTGAGAACTTCAGCATGGGTGACAAGTAGGCCTTCACGATGAGATAACTCTTTTTCGATGTCTTCTATTTCTTCCGCCAGCTTTTTCACTTCATCAATTTTTTGTGCAAAACCGGTTTCAATCACCGACAATTCTTCAAAACTACCAATCCGGAATTTATTGAAAAGCGAATACACCTGATCGAGTTTTTCGTTTAAATAGGTCAAGCGTTGAGGATCAACATCAAGTTTTTGCAATAACATTTCCGTTTCGGCTGCAATATCTTTGACTTCAATAAACACGGAGTGAATCCGCTCCGATAAAACCTGAATATAATCTGATTTACGCGCTGCTTTAGCCAATAAAGCATCACACTCACGCAAATTTTCTGTGATGTCATTTTCGTTACCCGACAAGCGTTGTGAACATTCAAATATCATTGATTTCAACTCCTCCGACTGATTCAGAAAACGCGCTTCCTGCTCAATTTCTGTAAATTCAGCACTTGTCGATATTCCTGTAGCCTTTATCAGATTAAGCTGATAATCAATGAAATCAGTTTCTTTTGATAAAATTTGGTAACGGCTCTTTTTTTCTTCAAGGGTTTTATTAATTACTTGAAATTCAGAAAATTCTCTTGTGAAATTGCCCGCCTGCTGTAATGTTCCTGCCACACTGTCAACCACCATCAGCCGAAAACTGTCCTGCCCTATCGCCTGATTGGCAAACTGATTGTGCAAATCCACCAGATTCGAAGTTATTTCCTCAAGAACCTGTAAGGTAACCGGTGTGTCGTTGACAAAAGCCCTCGATTTACCCGTTTTTAGTATTTCACGCCTAACTACCAGCGTTTCTTCTGAGTCGAGATCATTATCAATAAGCATTTTTCTAATGACATCATTGCCTGCAACGTTGAATATAGCTTCAACAACACATTTATCTTCACCATTTACTGTAAATCCTGCACTCAACCGGTTTCCCAGAATCAAGCCCAGAGCATCAATAATAATGGACTTACCGGCCCCTGTTTCTCCGGTCAGCACAGTCAGGCCGGTGCCGGGTTCAAACAATAGCCGGTCGATAAGTACATAGTTATTAACGAGCAGGCTTTTCAGCATAGCCTCTTTAATTTTTGGGCTCCTGCATCATACCATCGTATTTGGTGACATTTGCAGGGTCAATTTCTTTCATGATATTGTAAACGCGGGCTTTTTCATCGGGAAAAGACTCCTGAAATATATTGACAATTTCGTCGCCCTTGGCAGTGGTGATTATTTGCATCAGAAAGGTTCCCTGCTTACGGCGATGAACCGTTTTAAGGTTTTCGAGGGCTTCTTCGATACGTGCACGGGCATCGGCAGGTTTATCAGCCATTTTATCCATACCCTGACGGTGATAAACATATAAAAAATCACGAATGGGTGCATATTGGTCGTTAAGTAAGTTTTCGACAAGCCAATAGCGGTTTTTTAAATTTTCGTATGCTTTCCATCCCTTTTCGGGAGCCGACTGTGCATTCTGCACAATGCGTTCAGCTTTTTGGTAATATTCAGTGCCTGAACCATTTCCAAAAGTGTCGTAATCCATTCCGATAATAATGTAAATATAGTACGCAACTATCGACATCAGATTCGAAGTGTGGCTGTTGGGATTAAATTCAAAGGGTTCGAATTCGGTGTATTTAAACTGAATATCGTTGTCGAGATGATTCAGAATCGGCGTGTTGTAGGAAGTTCCAAAAACAGGGCGGCTATAGGTAATCTGCAGTGTACCCTTGTATTCGTCCGACGATACCTGTTCGGTAAGATTAAAATTAAAATTACATTCGATGCGCTCGTCTTTCTGAAACACATTATTGGTCCAGTTGGTATTGTTGATAAACTCGTACATCGATTGCTGAAAAGTGGAAAATATCTGCTGGTAACTGGTTCCCTGTAGTTTGGAATAGTTTACCTGAATTCTGCAATCAAGTTCCTGAGCCTGAAGCAATAGGGTGCTTGTAAGTAAGGCCAGAATTAAAGCTGTTGTTTTCATCATCAAATGAATTAATTAGTAAAATAACTGCTTATTTTCGAAACAATATCAACGGCTACCTCCGTCTTGCTTTTTAACGGAAATGCGGTTTCCTGCCCATCAGAACCGATAATAGTAATTTTGTTTGTATCGCACTCAAATCCCGCCCCGGCATCATTCAAAGAATTTAATACGATGAAATCAAGATTTTTCTTTTTAAGCTTCAACAGTGCATTTTCGGTTTCGTTTTCGGTTTCCAGGGCAAAACCAACCAGCAGTTGGCCTTTACGTTTAATTCGCCCCAGTTCGGCGGCAATATCCTTGGTTGGTTTAAGTTCAAGCGATAAATTACTCTGACCCCGTTTTAATTTTGAAGAGGTCGCGTTTACCGGAGTAAAATCGGCCACAGCAGCACTCATAATGGCAGCATCGCATGTCTTATAAAAACTCATGCACGCCTGAAGCATGTCGTCTGCTGTATTGATTTTTATGTGTTCTATATTCACTGAGTTAACTGAAAGATGGGTTGGCCCGCTAACCAATATCACATCGGCACCACGATGCGCTAACTCGTGTGCTATGGCAAAACCCATTTTTCCCGATGAATAATTGCCAATAAATCTGACACGGTCAATTTTTTCGTAAGTCGGCCCGGCAGTTACCAGAAATGTTTTTCCTTTCAGACTCAATTGTGCCGAAAAATACGATATCAAGGCAGCAACAATTTTATCGGGTTCCTCAAGGCGCCCTTTACCCGATAGGCCACTGGCCAGTTCTCCCTCAGCGGGTTCAATAAAATTGACACCTAAGGACTTAAGTGTGGCTATGTTTTGTTGGGTAGTCTTATGTTGATACATGTCGCAGTCCATTGCTGGCGCAACAAAAACCGGACAACGCAACGACAAATAGGTGGTGAGTAACAAATTATCGGCAACACCTGATGCCATTTTTGCCATGGTATTGGCTGTTGCCGGGGCAATTAAATAGGCATCGGCCCATAAACCCAAATCAACATGGCTATTCCAGTCACCATTTTCGGGATTATAAAAATCGACCAAAACAGGGTTCTTAGATAAGGTCGCCAGGGTGAGCGGAGAAATAAATTCCTTGGCCAGGGGGGTCATTATAACCTTGACTTCTGCCCCGTTTTTCACTAATAAACGAACAATTATTGCAGCTTTATAGGCTGCAATACTGCCAGTGAGGCCAATTATTATTTTTTTTCCTTTGAGCATTAAATGGCTTTTTCGTCACCCTCTTTCTCAATTTTACGGAAATAAAGTTTGTCATCGAGAAATTCATCCAAGGCAATTAAAGTCGGTTTTGGCAGTTTTTCATAGTATTTACTTACTTCGATCTGCTCGCGGTTCTCAAAAACTTCTTCGAGATTGTCGGTGTACGATGCAAACTCGCTAAGCTTTGATGTGAGTTCCTGCTTAATTTCAACCGAGATCTGATTGGCCCTTCTTCCGCAAACTGCAATTGCTTCGTAAATATTTCCGGTTTTGCCCTCAATTTCGCTGATGTTGTTGGTAACGGTAGTTACCGGAGCTTTAATTCTTTTAATATCCATATGTCCGATTAGTTTGTGTATTTAACAGCTTGACTATAAATCTTTTCTGCTTCTTTTACGTACCGGCTTTCGGGAAAACGATCAATAAAAGCATGATAGTATTCAACAGTATCTTTAAAACGTTGTTTTTTCTTTTCATTTACGCTATTTTGCGCAAGTAAAAACGCTGATTTCACCATATAAAACATTGCATGTTCCCGGTAATGTGTATCAGGATAATCAATCAAAACATTTTTTAATGCAGTGATAGCGGCTTTGTAGTCACCAATATCGAAATACATCTTGGCATTGTTATAAGCTTTGGTTTCCATTCTGAGATACAGATTGTCAACCAGAATGTTTACAGTATCCTGAAGGCTTGATCCGGGATATCGGTCAAGAAATAATTGCAATTCCTGAATCCCTCTCAGGGTATAGGTCTGATCGAGCGAAGAATTGGGAGCCAGCAGGTAGAAGCAGTAAGCAGCCATATAATCACATTCTTCTGCCTTGGTGCTGACCGGAAACATTTCGGAAAAGGTTTTAAAATAATAGGCTGCAAGACTGTACTCTTCGTTACCGAAATAACATTTGGCCTGCATGTAATGTATTTCTTCGGCCTCAGCCCTGCCGCGATACACACTGCCCAATTCATCAAGCAGGGTGCTGCTGCGGTAATAATCGCCTTTTTCATAATATTCACGGGCTTTGGTGTACTTCAATTCGTAGTTGTCCGATTTAAGCAATTTCTGATATTCAGAACAAGAAAACAGCAGAAATAAAACTGCTGATAATACTATATATATACCCGTTTTTTTCATTTCGGTGCAAAGATAAACTTTAATACGTAACTTAAAAAGCTTTTTTTTATTGCAGATAATGTTGTACTGAGCAAATCAGGGCAGGAAAAATAAAGGTTACAGTCTGACTTTCAGACTGTAACCTAATTATTTTTATTCAACCTTTACCCGAATTCCCTGACTGTGGCTCGAAAATTCAGGGGCGTACATGCACTGCATGCTGGTAATCCCATTACTGAATTCACCTTTTTGAGAAACTACCAGCGGATATTCAAAAACATAGGTACCTTTGTTGAGGTAAGAAATAAAGAAGTTCATCGAAGCATCGCGGATGCTTTGATAATATCCCAGACCACCTGAATAACGATAGCCTGAAAATACCGATTCCGGCTCGAAACATGCAGCGCGCATATCTTTCAGATGTACATACTGCATATCGCGGTCAACCCTGATTTCGATGCGTACAATAACCCTGTCTCCTACTTTCAGTGTTGCTTTTTCCGAAACGGGTGCCATAACCGTTTTACCATCCTTGCGTTGTTCTACAAAGAGTAATTTGTTTATTTTCAACGGAGTTTCTTCGAAGCCTGTTATTTTGTCCAGCTGCTCAAAATACTGCCAGTACACTGCGCCCCAGGCAATACCTTTTCCAGCCTTACGCACGGTGATGTCGCCCATTTTGGGTTTTATCTCAGCCCCTGTCCACGACATCGAGAAGTAGCCGGTACCGGCTTCCGGTTTAAGGTCTTTCATACCGAATGGATTAATTTTAATATCACCCATGGTGATTTCAACCGGCTGGTCGTTGGCAAGCAGGGAAGTTCCCTTTAACAACAGCGCATAAATGGCATCTGCGGTGGCTTTGGTCGTTTTCCAATCCTGTGTCTGTTTTTGTTTCAGCAGCCAGATTTGCATTTCTTCAACCGCGAGACTGTCGTTGCTAACTTCGTCGAAAGCTTCAATCATCAGTGATTGGGTTTCGATAGGTGCTTCATACCAGTAATAGCCTGAATTCGACTTCCAGTACATACCCATTTCTTCGCTTTGTAAGGCATTTTCCTTCAACGATGCGATGATGGCTTTCGCCGTGGACATCCGGTCGTACCGATTCAGCGATAAGGCGAGCATGCCCTGCATGTATCGGCTGTTTTGTAACCAGTACTTTTCGCCCTGACCCAAATAATATTCAAATGCATCGCGGGTACCGTTGTCGATAGGATAGCGGTTTATGAAGAAACTTCTTACGTACAGGTAATGTATCTGTGTGTACCCGATATGCATGGCTTTCATTTCTTCAGCAGTATAGTACTTTTTCAGATACTGGTAGTCCTTTACCAGCTGATTGTCGATATACCCGATGGCATTTTTACAAATGGATTGCAAATCGTTGTTTTTGTCGATATCGACAACTCCCAGTTTATCGAGGTGTCCAATGCCACCCACGATGTGCTGAGTAATGTAGCGGTCTTCGGGCATGCCTTCGAACCAGGGCCAGGCTCCGTTCGACACCTGCATTTTCTTCAGCTTGTTTAAGGCACTTCGGGTTTGCATCTGCATTTGATTAAAATCGAAAAGCAGTGCTACGCGCCTTTTACGTTCACTTTCGTTTTGTGCCTGAAGCACCCAGGGTGTTTCTTCAAGCAGAAGGGCCTTCAGATCCTGATTCTTTTCAAGGTTCGATTTCAGAGCGTTCCCATCGGGTTCGTTCTTCCACGCATCGAATACCTGCTTAATTTTCGGGTCGCTGTTGGCAATATATGTTGCCAGGCTATTTGCGTAATACCTGCTGAAGGTTTGCTCGGCACATTCATAAGGATACTCGGCAAGGTATGGCAAGGCCTGAACTGCATACCATGCGGGATTGGATGTAAATTCAAGGGTGAGATTGTGGTGACTCAGTGTATTCGAATTTTCTGCGTTTATTAAACGGTTAAAACTGAATTTCTTTGTCTGTCCACCTCTGATTGGTAATGGCATGGTTTCGGTAACCAGCATTCGGTTGGGCAACACGGGTATATATTTCTCTTCTCCGTCGGAGTGCTTTTCGGTTTGTGCCGTTATTCGGTAAACCAAACCACTGAGCCCTTCGGGAATGTGTATTTTCCACGAAACCTGCGCATTTCCACCGCCCACAATGCTAAAGGTTTTATCTGTTTTTTCGTTAAGAAGTATCTCAGAGCCTATTTCTTTCATGCTGAAAGCATCAAAAAATTGTATTTTAGCGATACCGGAAATGTCGGTTTCAAGCATATTACTGATTTTGGCTGTAAAATACAATGTATCGTTTTCGCGCACAAAACGAGGCGAATTGGGCATAAGCATCAGGTCTTTTGCGGTAACTATTTGCTCCGTCAGGGTTCCGGTTTTAAGGTCTGCAGTATGTGCCAATGCCATCAGATTCCACCGGGTGAGGCTTTCGGGTGCCTTAAAGCTGAGGCTGACAATACCATTTTTATCGGTGGTCAGGTGTGGATAGAAGAATGCAGTTTCACTGAAGTTTGAACGTATTTGTGGCGGCATGCTTTCTCCGGCTTTGTCTTTACCTCCAAAATAACCTTTTTCTGCTGATTCGGGTAAGTTGGCACCGGCCATGCCTGATGCGGTTTCGATTGAAACGCTTTCGTCAGCTGACATAGAATCCATTACACTGTTTTTCGACATCACTGCCGATTCTTCCCTCGCCACTTTTTGTGCCATTGCAGGCCTGGCTTCCCCACCGGCTCTGAAATCCATATTTCCGTCGTAATCCCCCTCATAGTCGTAACTATAGTACCTTCCATAACTATTAAGCAGACCGTAAAACTCGAAGTTCATGTAATCGTCCGAAACATAAATATACTTATATGGAAAAGAAATCAGGTTTCGGGCATACGAACGTCCAAGGTAACCCTGCCCCCAATACCTGTAGGAATAGTAATAGGGCACCAGGCTGAAGTACCAGCCGTTGGCGGCAAATGCGTCGAGCGAAGCATCATACATTCCGGCAAGAACTTCTGCCGATACGGGTTGACCTTTATTGTCGGTAACTTTTAGTGTCCACTCTTCGCCCGATCCCGGTTCAATTTTATCGCGGAATGTTTCCAGCTTTACAGTAAGTTGTTTATTATCCCATGGAACATAAAATTGGAAAGAACTCGTGTACATGCGTCCGTTTTTCATAAACATCATGTGAACAGTGAAATTCCCCCTATGTTCTTCGGTAACCGGAATTTCGAAGCGTTTCAGCTCATTATCTAACGAAACCCATTCGCGGGTAACAATTTTATTTTTCACCTCGATTTCGTACAGAAGCTTGGTTTCGGAGAACGATGTGCCCGCATAAACAACGGCAACCTCACCCGGGTAAACCATGGTATTTTCCTGAATGAATAGCGAAGGTGTACAATAGGGCATTTTCTTATTTTTCGAAGCATATACCGTAAACTGATTTATTTCGACTACTTCGTTGCCGTACTTGTCTTTTGTTGTAAGCTTGAGGCTATATAAACCGGGCTCGAGTTTTTTCATATCGCTGGCAACCGCAATTTTGGGATTGGTGCCAGTATTGGTTTTATATTCATACACTTTCCGGCCGGTTTCCCAGAGTGTAGTGAGGGTTTCGTTGCTGTATTCCACTCCCGGATTCTGTGCATACCATTCTTCGCGTGTGTATGTGCTTCGGTCGGTTTTCCCGAAAAGGTTGTTTTGCAAAAGTATATTCGGATCTTTAACTTCCGAAATACTTATGATAACATCGGCTTTTACGTCTTTACCATTGGTATTTGTGGCATATATACTCAGGGTGTCGAACATCTCGCAGTTTATCCTGTCAGGCATATTGCTCGATAGTAAAATACATTTATTTGAGGCAAAAACAACCGTTGCTCCCCGCTGGGTTTCGCCATTAATGTCGGTAACTGAAGCACTTACCGAATATTGGAAAAATGCATTGCCCAGCGATGGGATATTGTTCTCGGTTTCTGCCTTAAACGGAATGATGAAATTGCCTTTATCATCGCTCAGGCATTCTCCGAAGGCTACTTCTTTTGGTTCAATATAACAATAATAATAGGGCCATCCGCGCCATGATACCATTCTAGATACCGTATAGGTTACTTTGGCTCCGGTTAGGTTCGAACCGGCATAAGTTTTCACTTCGCCTGTCACTTTTATGCTGTCACCCAATCTGTATTCGTCCTCAATGGGCTTAAAACCAACTTCAAACCCCGGACGTTTATATTCTTCCACCCTGATATACTGACTTCCTCCCGCACAGGTTATCCGGTACGACCCGGTGAGCAAACCCGTTGGAATTTCGAAACTTCCCGAAAAACTCCCGAAGTTGTTTGTAGTAACAGCTAATGAACTTATTTTTTGATAGTTCGGATCGTATAACTCAACCGTAGTGGCGTATTTAATCAGAAGTTCCGAATCAATTCCATTGGTTTTAGTAGCAATGCCTTTGAAATGAATGGTTTGTCCAGGACGATAAATGGCCCTGTCGGTAAAAATATTGACGGCTTCACGCATGTTTTTATCCGGACCGTAATTATAGGAATAGAAATAATCCTGAAGCATGATGTAATCATCTCCGGCTTTAATATCAACCTGATAATTTTCATAGCTGTCTTTTTTGGGAAGGTAAACAGCTATCCCCTTATCGTCGGTGAGCACTTGTTTTTCTTTTTCGAATACATAGCTGCTGGTAATGTAATTGTATTTTTCAGTATAAAACGTTACAGTCGCTCCTCGAACAGGGGCACCTGTTTTCCGGTTTAATACAAAAATTTCGAATGCTCCATCGTTATCAGTTCTGCTGGTGTAGCATAAATCGGTGACAAAAACATTGTTATAGCTCAGATACTCGGTTTCTTTGGTATAATCGCTTCCTTTATGCATCATAATTAAATAGTGTCCCTTGGGGAGTGGTTTCATCATATAATCGCGACAATGCATGTTGAAATCAGTTTCGTTGCTCAGCGTTATTTCGTCTGTACGAATAAATTTTGATGCTGCAGTTATGGCTTTAATCTTCTCCGGAATTTCATAATATTTCCGTTCGATTTTGCGGTATTCATCATAATCAATTTTTAAAATGCTGATATTAATTTTGTCGATATTGCGATAGCTTATTTGTGTCTGTATATTTTGATTTGGAGCCGCATACAATAAACCCGATAAATTGGCTTCCTTGCGCTCGAGTGCATAGATTGAGTTTTTACATTTTCCCGAAATTGTGGAGTCGGGAAATGCCTTTACTACCTGAGTGTACAATTCCCAGGCTTTACGGTTATAAGGTGCATTTTTATAGGATGCTGTGTCGGTATAACTGTATTTTGAACCTTTATTCGAGTAGTAGGCAGCCAGGCTATAGTTGATGTCCGCAATGATTTTGTGCGAAGCATATAGCTTATTTAATCGCTCCATACTCTTTACCCATTGCTCTTCGGCTTTTGGATTTTTTATATTCAGTTTATAATAGTTGAGTCGTGTCAGATCGGCTGTTACCAGAGCACTAACATCCGATTTCTGGAGTAATCTGAAACTTAGCCAATCACGTAGAACAATGAATGTGTAGTAGTTATAGTCGGTCGAATCGTTCTTTGCATAATTCAACCCGACAAAAACATCGGCATTGGCGCAATAATCAGGATTGGTTATGGTCTCGTTGTTCGACCTGTAACCATAGTACCAGTAAGAGTAATCGCCCTGCGAGAATTTCTGGTATGCCATCTTCGAAAATAAATCGAATACAGTGGGAGTTTTTTCGACGGCTCCTTTCGAATATTTAATCAGCTCCGGATACTTTTCTACCGATTCGCGCTTCAAAGCATCATTAAGTGCCAGCATGTAGTTTTCGATAATCTTATCTTTAAAATGGTTTTCATCCCAGGTCGCAATATCATCGGGCGTAAAATCGTTGAGACGGGTACGCTCGGCAATTACGTAATAATTCATCTGAAGATACGATGAGTACATCTCGGCAAGAAGCATGTGGGCAAAATATTTCGAAAGGCCGGGCATCGTTTTAATATCCGTTTCGAGTTGTTTTATTGCCTTTTCCTGACCCCCCTCTTCGAGTACCGACATATAGCGGTAACGATATAGACAACTTTTTATAATCTGTTCTCCGTTCTTTTCGGTAACTGCCTTGGCGTAGATTTTTTCGACTACTTCGAGCGCAGATCGTGGCAGCCCTTTTGAATCGAAATCGCTAACCTCCTGCCACATTTCGGCGTAGGTCTTGTCGTTGTTACCATGTTCTTGATTGCTTTTTCTTAGTTGCAGGCCACCACCCAACAACGATATTAGCATTGCAAAAAGCGTGATTTTTAAAATCCAGGTACTCATGAGTATTATTTTTTAAGTTAACATTCCTGTAGATGTAAAAATGCATTTTATTTCACAATTATTGTATCGTTTTTTCAATAATTATCGAACTGTTTACAAACTGTATTGATACGTTAATAAAAATCCTCCGGGTATTGTCAGTGAAAACACCTTAACTGCATCCTATTTAATGAGCACTTATTTTTACTATTGTTTTAAATCCTGTTTTCAACAAATACAAGGGCATATTTTGATTTAATTCCTGACATAACACAGATTTTTATTACTTTCGTGAAAAAATATTCAGATGAAAGCAAAAATTCTGGTATTTGGGTCCGAAGGGCAGCTGGGAAAATGTTTACAGGATCTGGCAAAGCATATCGACTCTGCATGGCACTTCAGTGATATCGACAAACTGGATATTACAGATCTGCCTGCTGTCGAAAAATTCATAAGCGTTTTACAACCTCAACTTGTGGTGAATTGTTCAGCTTACACTGCTGTTGACAATGCTGAAACAGAATCTGATATCGCTTTTTTGGTTAATGCAGATGCCGTCGGAAATTTTGCCCGGGTATGCAAAAACACCGGTAGCCGGTTTTTGCATGTCTCCACCGATTATGTATTCGATGGTCAGAAAAACACCCCGTATACCGAAACAGACAG
>JAKQPY010000286.1:0-16795 GCA_029564465.1 Bacteroidota bacterium
ACTTTTATGTAGTATATTAAATTGTGGGAGATACCCTGCAGCATTGGGATGTATAATGCAGCCATATGTGTAATATAGGCCATCTATTATCATTATATCGTTTATTTTCCATCCTTCATACAAATTATAAAATCTTTCTTGTGCTAAAGATAGCATTGGCATTAATAATGCCAATGCTATCAGGGTTTTTCTTTTCATAACCTTGCTATTTAGTAACTGACACTATTTTGCTATCAACCACCTTGCCATCAACTTCAAGGTAAACAATATAACTTCCCTGAGTAAAATCTTTTATGTCAATCAGCTGGCTGTCTTCTTTGTTCGCCAGTTTTCTCGCATACACAACTCGACTCTCGGTATCCGCAACTTTCAGTACAATGTTTTCACTTTCGTTTTCTATTCTATATTCTACCGTAATATATTTATCTGCCGGATTGGGGTAAACTTTCAGGTATTCCGGAAATACTTCAATTCCTTTTGTTTCCAATTCATCCATTTCGAATTGAGTAAGAATTTCTCCAAGTGTTTGATTGGCCAAACGGGTTTCGCCCAGCGAAAAATAATGCTGAGCCAATAAAAGCAAAATTATTGCTATGGTCTTCATTTTCATCAGATTTTATAGTGCAAGATACAAAATTCTTTATTCAAAAAACAACGAAGCAGCTTTTCAGGTCAGAAGTCTATAGTGAAAGCTGTTTTCGAAATAATCCGTCGAAGCATACACCCGGATCCTCTTCGAGTGACTCGGCTGGTGTGAACAGGGCAGAATAATCCGACTCCCCGAAAAGACACAATTTATCGCGTCTCCTGCATTCTGACTCCTGCGATCAATAACATCAAGTGAAAAGTGAATGGATCAATCACAAACAACTCCCACTCCGAAAAACTCCTCATTTTCACAAAAAAAAAGGCCTGCCGAAGCAAGCCTTTCTGGTATCAATGCAATCTGATTATTTCAGGTTGTGTTTTTTTACGAAATCGCTGAGAATCATATCGAGGTTCGGGTAACCAATTTCCTGAAGTTCGTAACCAATTTTTACAGTAGGCTGTTTAATTTTCACGATACGGTTCAGGTCGATGGGCGTTGCAATAACCACTGCATCACAAGGCGTGTTTGCAATAGTTGCTTCGAGGTCTTTCACCTGTTGATCGCCATATCCCATAGCCGGAAGCAGGGTGCCGATGTTCGGATAAATCCTGAAGGTTTCCGACAGTTTACCAACGGTATACGGTCTCGGGTCAACCAGTTCGGCAGCGCCATATTTCTGAGCTGCAACAGTACCGGCACCAATTTTCATTTCACCATGGGTCAGTGTGGGTCCGTCTTCAACCACCAATACTTTTTTGCCGCGGATAAGTTCGGGTTTATCAACTGTCAGGTACGAAGCACCATCAACCACAATTGCATTCGGGTTGATTTTGGCCAGGTTGGCGCGAACGGTGTTAATGTTTTCGAGCGATGCAGAGTCAATTTTATTGATTACAATAACATCGGCCATACGGGCAACTACTTCACCGGGATAGTAGCTTACTTCAGCACCGGGGCGCAGCGGGTCGGCAACACCCACAAACAAATCGGGTTTGTAGAATGGGAAGTCGTTGTTTCCACCGTCCCAAAGAACGATATCACAACCATCGGGATCTTTTTCGGCTTCGCGCAGAATGGCTTCATAATCAACACCGGCATAAATCACGTTACGTTTGGTAACCACATGGGGTTCGTATTCTTCCATTTCTTCGATGGTGCATTCGTGTTTTTTCAGGTCTTCAACCGTGGCAAAACGCTGCACTTTTTGTTTCACGAGGTCGCCATAAGGCATCGGGTGACGCACTGCAACCACCTTAAGTCCTTTTTCAACCAAAATTTCGATAATACGACGCGAAGTCTGGCTCTTACCACAACCGGTACGGGTAGCACCCACTGCAATAACGGGTTTGGTCGATTTAATCTGTGTGTCGCGGGGACCCAACAGCATAAAATCGGCACCGGCAGCATTCACGCGGGCACTCATGTTCATAACGCGAGCATAAGGCACATCGCTGTATGCAAAAACACAAATCTCAGCTTTCAGGTCTTTGATAAGCCTTTCGAGATCGTCTTCTGCAAAAATGGGAATACCGGCGGGATACAGATCTCCGGCCAATTCTTTCGGGTATTTTCTGCCATCAATATCCGGAATCTGAGCTGCGGTAAATGCTACTACATTAAACCCGGCATTGCCCCTGAAATAGGTATTGAAGTTGTGGAAATCTCTTCCGGCAGCTCCAATAATAATTACGTTCTTCTTCGACATAAGTGTTTAATTTATTGTTGTTGTTAATAATACATGTATTGTACCTCTTGGTCAGCAAAGATAGTTTTTATCAATCACTTAAGGAACCAATTTCATTAAATAGCCTCGTAAAGCCTTGCTATTAGTAACAAAACCCACTATAAGCATTGAGGCGACAAGCTTATAGAATGAATATGTTAAGTAACATGTTTTTTCAGGAATTCAGTTTAGCCATAAATTTCTGCATATCGATAATATAGCGTTCGTGGCTTCCCCTGCCAATAATGCCTTTACTGTCGGACAATTCAACATCGAACACAAGTCTTCGTCCTTCGGCAACAATTACCTTACAGATGCAGCGCACCATATCGCCAATGGGGGTTGCTTTTTCATGAGTAAAATGCACCATGGTACCCACCGTACTGTGGCCATCGGGCAACAAAGCCGATACCGATTTCATGCAACTGGCCTCTGCAAACGCCACCATGGCCGGCGTTGAAAAAACGTCCACAAGACCCGAACCATAACTGGCGGCAGAATCAGCAGGAACGGTCTGCTTCTCGGAGTATCCGGTGATTCCGGAGAGATGAGAAAAATCCATTTATTCAAATTTTAATTGCACATCCTGAACTATCGATGGGTGCAGACTAAGTGAAACCGGACACAGTGGCGGCACGGCATTCAGCAACCTGCGTTGTTTCTCGGTCAGGGTACACATAGTCAGATCGACCCTGATAATCACTTTGGCAATGCGGCGTGGAGGTGAATCGCTCATCACTTTTTCGACTTCGGCAGTGGCCCCGTCAATCGAGAAACCCTGCTCCTGTGCTGCTATACCCATAATGGTGAGCATGCAATCGCACAACGCGGTAGCCACCAGATCGGTGGGCGAAAACCGCATTCCCTTACCTTTATTATCAACCGGTGCATCGGTTTCGATAACAGTACCCGATTTCAGGTGTGTGTTTTCGGTTCGCAGCGAACCCAGATATGTTACACGTGCTGTAGCCATAATTTCGATTTTCTGAACTATTACTTATCAAGAATTTTAATCATCTGTAGAATTACCGAGCTGCGAAAATCCTGCTTATTGCCGGCCGAAATGGTCTTTCCCAGAAGACGCAGGTAAATAAGCATGGCTTTAGTATTTTCGATGGGCGTAAAATACACCGGCAGTTCGTCAACACTTTTCGATTCCAGGTATTTCTGAATTACATTTTTGCTGAAAAGTGCCCCGTTTTCGTAAGGATGAATGTAGAACACCACATCGAAATGCTGCTCGTTGGCAAAACTCATATCAGCAATAAAATTGTCCTTATAACCCAGCACAAACAAGTCGGGGAGAATAACCGGGAACACGGGCAGGCCAAGATTTTGTGCCATTGCCGCATACAACAGGGTTTGCATCAGGTTGTTGGCTTTCTGATAAACAAACAGGTTTTCCATGCATAAATGTGCAGGCTGAACAATGTCGGTATTTTGCTTTTTCAGTCCGAAATCTTCATAAACCACTTTATTGATAATCTTCACCTTTTCGATAGCGGTTTGGTTCTGATTTATTTCCAGCCAAATCTTTTGTCGAAGGGCTTTAAATGAATTCAGGGTTTTCAGCGGATCGTATTCCGGAAAAAAAGTCTCCTGCGCAATCAGCAAGGCATCGATAAGTTCCGGTTTCTCACGTTCCGACCATCGCTTCAGTTGGGCAACACTGTTCATGGTGTCGATTTCGTCGGCTATCATCTGAACCCGGGCCTGAAACAATGTATCACCACTCAGGCTGCGGCAATCTTCCAAAAATGGCTTTACTTCCGAAATATGGTTGAAAATATTTTCTCTGATTTGCTGATACACCTTAGGGTCGGGGTCTTCGAGCAAAAGCAGCATCGATTTTATCTGGGTTTCGTTCATCATGCGCCGGCCTCGTTTTCTTCGATTCGCACCACCTGTTTTACGCCCTTGATGCGAATAATTTTAGTAATGAGTTGCTCCAGGTCGGAAGTATCGTGCACAAACAACCCGATGCTTCCGGTAAACACTCCGTCGCGGGTTTCGAACTTCAGCTCCTTCATATTCACATTGGCTTCCGACGAAATTACCTGAGTAATGCGGTACACCATACCCAGCTGGTCGATACCCGAGATATTGATTTTCACCGGAAACGACATCATGCGCTGCGTCTTCCACTGCACCGACATAATGCGGTCGCCCTGGGTAGCCATCAGGTTAATGGCATGTGCACAATTTTTACGATGAACTATCACTGAGTTGTTCAGGTTCATATAGCCCACCACATCATCGCCCGGTATCGGATTACAACATGTTGCCAGCGTGAAATTTTCTTCAAGCTGGTCTTCGCTGATATCAACTGCTTTGAGTTTTTTGCGTTTTTCGCTGCCCGCATCTTTGGGTTTATTCAGCTTGAGCCGCAAATAACGCATGAAAATATTCTGACCTTTATTGCTGAGGTTTTTCTCAAGGTCGTCGAGCAGAATAACCCCCTGCCCTATGCGCCGGTAGAATTCTTCCTTATTGGGGACATCATAGTTCTCGCGCATCTTTTTAAAGGTTTCATGGTCGAGTTGCACGCCCAGTTCCCTGATTTTTGCAATAAACATCTGCTGACCCTTGTCGATATTAAAACGGCGTGTTTCCTTGAGTGCGTTTTTAATTTTACCCTTGGCCTTGGAGGTAGTGACAAAGCCCAGCCATTCGCGTTTCGGGGCTTGCTGTTGCGAGGTGATAATTTCTACCTGATCGCCACTCTTAAGCTCCTGCGACAGGGGTTGAAGCTGGTAATTAATTTTTGCTGCAATCGCCCGGTTCCCAATGTCGGTATGAATCTGATAAGCAAAATCGAGTGCAGTGGCTCCTACGGGAACGCGAATGAGTTTACCTTTGGGTGTAAACACATATATTTCGGAAGCAAACAGGTTGGTTTTAAAGTCATCCAGAAAATCGAGGGCATCCGATGATGGGTTCTGCAGGTGTTCTTTTACTGTTTCGAGCCAGGCATCCAGCTGACTTTCGCTCGACTCGCCGTTTTTATATTTCCAATGCGCTGCATACCCTTTTTCGGCAATTTCGTCCATCCGCTGCGAACGGATCTGCACTTCGACCCAGCGCCCCATGGGCCCCATTACCGTAACGTGCAATGCTTCGTAACCATTGGCTTTTGGCGTGGTTATCCAGTCGCGGATGCGGTTTTCGCGCGGGAGGTACACATCGGTAATCAACGAAAATATCTTCCAGCATTGCTCTTTTTCTGAAACATTGTCGTCGGAACTAAAAACAATGCGAACGGCAAACACATCGTAAATTTCTTCGAAAGTCACATTTTTCTTCTGCATTTTATTCCAGATGGAATAAATCGACTTGGGGCGACCCGTAATATTGCAGGCAATATGATTCGATTGCATTTTCTGTTTGAGAGGAGCCACAAAGCTTTCTACGTATGTATTCCGTTCGTCGGCGGTATCACGGAGTTTCCTTTCTATTTCGTAATAAATCAGCGGATGCTCATACTTCAGTGCAAGGTCTTCGAGTTCGGTTTTAATAGCGTAAAGACCCAGCCGGTGCGCCAAAGGTGCATACAAATACATGGTTTCACCGGCTATCTTTATCTGCTTGTATTCGGGCATCGAATCGAGGGTACGCATATTGTGCAGGCGGTCGGCCAGCTTAATAAACACCACCCGGATGTCTTCCGAAATGGTGAGCAGCATTTTTCTGAAATTCTCGGCTTGCAGCGACGCATCTTTATCGAGGACATGCGAAATTTTCGTCAGCCCGTCGACAATACTCGCAATTTTATCACCAAACAGACTGCGGATATCTTCGATGGTGTAGTCGGTATCTTCAACCACGTCGTGCAACAAAGCGCTCACTACCGATTTGGTACCAAGGCCAATTTCGCCCGCAACAATTTTTGCTACCGCAATGGGATGGGTGATATAAGGTTCGCCCGATTTCCGGCGCATTTTCTCGTGTGCCTTGCATGCCAAATCGAATGCTTTCCTAATGGTATCAGCATTTTCGTCGCCTGTACAACGGGCACACAGGTTCAGAATAATTTCATACTCCGCCTCAATAATTTGTTTCTCTTCAACCGAAAGCTCAATCATAAAAAAACCAATGTTTTCACAAACAAATTTACAATTTTAATTATGATTAAACGAAACTGAAATTATGTTTTTATCAGTACAGCAGGTTGAAAAAACCTGTCTGCTCGAAATCGTTGCCGGCTCCGTTGGAATATTCGATACGATAAATATAGGTATCAGCGGGTGCCCTTACTCCTTTAATCGTGCCATCCCATGCCCCGAAAGTCTCGTTGGTGCTGTAAACCTCCATCCCGAAGCGGTTGAAAATGGTCATCTTATACGAAGTAAAATCAACAAACGAAACCACAGGTCCGAAGTATTTATTTTTTTCGTTAAAAGAACCCGGAGCGAAGGCAGTAGGCATCCAAACAACAGGCTGATGCGAAGTGCAGGCAATATTCGACCGGCTGAAACCTAGGCTTGGCTGACTGTGTGCCCCCGAGTTCTCAAATGCTTCGATATAGTAGCAATAATTGTTAGGAACATATTCCTTGCGGGCATGTCTGAGCCCAACGTAATACTCGATGTTATGCGAATAGCTGAGTTCAGTGAAATCGGACTGCCCGGCGAGAAATGCCGAGGATTCACCAAACAGGGCAAGCACATTGTAATAATCGACACCGGATACGAACTCAGCGGGGGTCCAATTGACTGTATGACTCAGTTCAGGATTTCCGGCAACATTCACCACAATATTGCAGCTTACATTTGAATAACCCGACAAACGCTTGCAGGGATCGTAGGATGCAATTTTATAGTAAAACACCTTTTCGTTCACCTGAACGTCGGTATCAATAAAGTTCAGGGTCGCCTGACTGTTGTGCGGCAAGGCACCAATTATCCGGTACACGCCTTCTTTCTGGTCGGAACGCAGCAATTTATATTCGCTTACTTCGGCATCCGGGTCAACGGTAAAACCCAGGTTTACAGCATTTCCATCAACAATAACAGAACTGGCAATAAGGTATCGGGGTGCAATAAAACCTTCAAGAAACTTGCAGGTTTCGTTCGAGGAGGCAGCATTTCCCGAATCATCGAGTGCCTCCACATAGTAACAATAGGTAGCCCCCGGTTCAAGGTTTTCGTCGTCGTAGGCAAGAATATCGCCTTCGAGCAAGGCAACGGGCTCATATAAATCGCCTAAAGTTTTCCGGTAAATACGGTAGCCCGATACACCATTGGCAAAACCTATATATGCCGACCATGACAAACTCACGGTTTGTTCGCACTGTTCATATTCCGACGAAATCAGCATGGTGGTGTGCGGATTGGTAATCATACTTTTAAACAGAAGGGTATCGAACGAGGCGATCCTGTATGTTTCGTTTTGCACTGCAGCCTGTGAATTCGTATTGATATACTGAGTACTCAGCCGGCCATGCACCGTATCGATGGTAAATGAGGTGTTCCCGATAACCTGATATATGATGTAACCCTCAACATCGGCGGAATCGCTGGGCCACCACCGGAGGGTAACTTCCCCCGGTGAAACACCCGGAGTAACACTTGCCGAACGAAATACGGGTGAGTCGGGGATATCGGTTTGAGCCTGGGCACAAAAAACAGGAAACAACAAAAAGAAGAAAATAGCAATATTGTTTCTAATTTGTTTCATGTTTGCAAAAATAAACAATAATATACTACAATGACGTAAAGAAAACGTAAAAACAGGCCTTCAAAACCACTTTTAATCAATGTTTTTTACGAAATACAATTCTCCTTCGATTAAAGTCTGTGAGAATCCCATTTTCAACAAATACTTACTGTGCAGATAATGATATGACTTTGCCAACAGGGTGTTTACCCCAAGTTTTTTAAAGTACCCTGTATTCTGATTGTAAATGTAATTCCCGATTGAAAAGTCGCGGTACTCGGGCTTGATAAAATCAATTTCGACATACATCACATCGCCTTTCTGCTTTAGCACCAGTATTCCCGCAACATTCATTTCCTTAATGAGAAGGTGTGTTTTTTGTTCTTTATCGGGCTCGAAAATCGGAAAATACAGGTATAGAGATTTGGAATAATACAGCAGAAACTCTTTCACATAGGCGTCATCATAACCGACCTCAATAATGCTGATCCGGCTATAATGCTTCATGTTTTTCAAAAAGTTCGTTATCAGATAAACCAATAAAGCCAGGCAGAGAACAATAGCCATATAGATACCGTCGAAAGCAAAGCCTGTAATTGAAACCAGCAAACCGAGCAGAACAATCAGCAGGCGGTTCCTGCGGGTTTTCACAAAAAAGCCGAAAGCAAGTATCAGTGAACCTGCCAGTTGAATATAAAAACCGGTTGTCATAAAAAAAAACTGCCTGAACTTAAGTGTTCAGGCAGTAAATATAAGAATAAAATATGAATTATTTCATGATTTCGAAACGTAAAGTTCCGGTAACATCATCTTTTTTCAAACGAATCATATAGTTCCCCTCAGCAAGATTTTCAACCTGAATTGCAAATTGATTGCCGGCAATTGTGCCCAACATCACACAATGTCCCAGCATATCGAAAACTTCGTAGCTTGCATTTTCGGCATTACTGATATAGATAACATCGGCTGCGGGATTTGGATATACATTAACCACGCCGGCACCAAAACCCGGAATTGCATTGGGGTTAACAATTACAAGAAAATCCTGGGTTACATCGTTTGGACCATCACTTACCTGAATGCTAACCTGATAACCTTCGGCATTAACCACATCAGGCGTTCCGGTAAGGACTGCAGTACCATCACCATTATCGGTAAATGTCATCCATTCGGGTTTCACCAATGCCTCAAATGCCAGGGGTTGCAATTCGGGGTCAGTGGCCGTTATGTTATAGGTATAGAGCACATCAACCGTTGCACCGGTAACCGGAGTCGAAGTAAATTCAGGATCCTGATTGGCGGTGGTAACAATATTGAAAATCTGTTCGGAGTAGTACATGCCATCGGAAACCCTGAGTTTTACCGAGAAACCAATCATGCTGGTATTGGTCGGTGTACCCGTAAGGATAGCAGTTCCGTCCCCATTGTCGGTTAAGCTGGCCCACGAAGGCAATTGCGTTGCTGTAATCGTAACCGGATCATTCTCGGGATCACTTGTAGTTACATTATAGGTATAGAGTAAATGGGTCACATGATTCAGCGAAGGCTCTGAGGTAAACACCGGGGCTTCGTTGGTAGTCATTACATTTATAGTAAAATTCTGTTCAATTGTTACTGCCCCGTCGGTAGCTTCAATGGCAATTTCGAAAATTTCTGATGGCTGACTTACTTCGGGTGCTGTTCCTGATAACACGGCTGTACCATCGCCATTGTCGGTAAGGCTGAGCCATGCCGGCAATTCATCTCCTGCAGGTACCGAAATACTTACGGTGCCTGTTCCCGGATTTTCTACAACAATATTATAGGTGTAATCAGCAAACTCATACACTTCGGTAACAGGTGAAGATGAGAAATAAATATCGTCGGATGGTAATCCAATCCATTTATAAATACCCCCGTTATCCGCATCAAGGTTAAAACCGCCGGCCCAACCGGTGTTTTCATCAAAAAACTCAACACTTGTATATTGCACGCTGTCGTCGAGCATTTCCCAGGTTGTACCATAATCCATACTGTACGCCGAGAAGTTATCAGGCACGGTTTGCGAAATATTGGTTGCCACAATCATACCCAATTGACCGGGTACCACCGACACATCAGAAAACTCATATCCGCCACTAATAGTTATCGGTGACCATGTTTCTCCGCCGTTGCTGGTTTTACGCATACTCCAGCTTTCAACCTGACCTGTTGACTGGTTGGTGACCTGACAGATAATAACTCCGTTCATGGCATCCCAGAATGAAATTCTGCTTACATTGTCTTCTCCTGTAGTAAAAGCCTGCCAGGTTAATCCTTTGTCGATACTTCTGAAAATTCGTCCGGTGGACGTTCCAAACCAAACCGTATCGCCATAGGCATCCTTCACACCGGTCCATCCCATTTCGTCGGTCTGAGGATTCGGGATAGAAGCTGCAGGAAGAAGTGTCCAGGTGGTACCACCGTTCGAGGTTGTATAAATTTCGAATTCGCCGGAGTTGGGATCACCCATTACCACGCCATCGTTTTCGTTAAACATGTGAATTGTATTGGTAAAACTGGTTGAGCCCGTAAAGGCAGCCGTGGTTTGTTGTGTCCATGTCTGTCCGCCGTCATCGGTAAAAAATACACCACCACCATAGTTGGCGTTATAAGCAGCCACCCATGCTTTGTTGCCATCAATCGCCGAAATATCACCGGGCTTCAACTCGGTAGGCAGGTCGATAATGCCGGGTGTCCATGTGGTTCCTCCATCGGTTGTAACAGCAAAATCGTTTGAGATAGAGCCTCCGGTACCATCGTAGGTAAGTATCCATGCGGTTTGCGGATCTGCAATTTCGATATTAAACACGCCGCGGTATTGCGAGGAAAAATGCGTGTGTTGCTCAAGCCATGCACTGGTAGCGCCACCACTGGAATTGCCCACAATGATATAATACGTTTTTATTTCGGTATCGGTATTCGATGCAGCATCGCTCACGGTTAAACTAACCTGGTACACTCCGGCGGTATTATATACAATATCGGATGGATTCTGCATATCGCTGGTGTTAGGCAGACCGCCTTCGAAATTCCAGCTCCAGGTTATTGGTGTACCCACGCTCATATCGGTGAAATCAACAGAGCCTCCTTCGGGAATAACAACCGCCGAAGCCATAAAATCGGCTGTAAGAGGAGCCACGGTATTTGAGGCAGCCTGAACGGCCGCATAGGCATTGATTCTACCGGCGCCAATGCTATCAATAAAATCCGCATTTTCAGCATCTACATTTTCGCAGGTACTTTTTAGTAAATACGTTAACTCTTCCGGTGTGAGATCGGGGTTTGCCGACAACATCAGCGCACATAATCCCGAAGTAACCGGAGCAGCCATCGAGGTACCCTGCATGAGGTCGTAATTACCCGAAACACCAAAAGTGGCTGCACCACCAGTTGTGCCATTCAGCATGTCCATTACTGTTCCTGCGGTATTATAGGTTGTACTGAGCACAGCGAACGCACCGATTCCTAAAAATCCTGCAGAAGCATATCCTCCAGGTGCCAATACATCGATCCATGTTCCGTAGTTCGAAAAATCCGATTTATTGTCGCCCACATCACAACTTCCAACAGCAATCACATGAGGCAAAGCAGCGGGATAACCCACATAATTAATCGGGATATCGGGGTTCATCTGAGTTTCGGCACCATTACCATTATTTCCGGCAGCACCCACCATAACACAGCCTTTATTATAGGCGTAATTCACAATGTTTTGCATCGTTTGGAAATATTGCGGAGTGCCCCATGACATATTGATTACATCGGCTCCATTATCGGCAGCCCAAACAATTCCTTCGAAGCCGGCAGCCATCGACTGACCGTCGCTGGCATCATCACCCAGTTTCACTGCCATAATACTCACACCATTGCCAATGGATGCCACGCCAACTCCATTGTTGGTTTCGGCAGCTATCAGACCGGCGGAGTGGGTACCATGCGACCAGATATAGGTAGCTTCAGGAGGGTTCGGATCGTTGTCGCCATTGGCAAGGTCAACAGCAGCTACCACTTTATTGGCCAGATCGGGATGATCGACCCAGATTGCATTGTCGAGAACAGCTACCACAATGTTGGGGTCACCGGTGGTAACATCCCAGGCCTGACTGGCATTAATCAGGTTCAGGTGCCACGATGAATTGGCTGAGCCCCACATTCCTCCGCTTAATGCAGCGTTGTAATACGGGTCGTTGGGTACAAGCGAAATAAAAAATAATGGCGCTTTTTCGGCATACTCAATATCGGGATGCTGGCCAAGCTCTTTCACTAACTGTTCAACCATTTCCTGATTATCGAAATCCATCCTGAATGTCCGTTGCAAAATATCGCTTTCGGCACTGATGAATGGCATCACCAAATCAGTGATTTTGTACTTTTCGGTAATGTCGCGTAAAAAATACACATCTTTAGGATTGATACGCCCATCCTGAACTGCAACATTCAGTGCCGCATTATCCTTAATTTTAAAATAAATGCGACCGTCGACACACAAGGGGTCAACCGTCTGGGCCGATAGTATTCCCATGGCCGCGAATACAAATAAAATCAAAGTCAATAACTGTTTTTTCATAATTTCTATTTTTAAAATTGTTTTGGTTCTAAATCTCAGGCATCAAATTTAGAAAAAATATTTCATACTTCTATTACAGAACCTGTAATTATTTTACGATGGATTTACGTGCACGAAGCACATGATGTTTGGGTGGAGGACCGGGCAGGCGCTCTACACTAAAACCTGCGTCGCGCAATGCTTGTTTAACAATTCCTTTCGATGAATACGTAAGCAAAACAGCCGCTTCAGTCATTAAATCATAAAGCTTTTTAAACACCGGCAAACTCCACATCTCAGGTTGTTTTTCGGGCGAAAATGCATCAAAATATACAATATCAAATAGTAGCGTCGTTTCGTAATCCTGGATTGACACACAATGTTTGGTCAGCCGGAAATCAGGGGAAAGGCTTACACATTTTTCCCAGGCTGCCGTGGCATTCGAAAAACTGAAATCCGGAATACTTTCTTGCAACAGGTAGTCATGCATTTGCATTGTGGAAACAGGAAGCGGAAAAACATCCAGCCCATGGTAATCGATTAGGTTATGTAAAGCCCTATTTTTTCGGAACGAAAGCAGGGCATTCAAACCGGTTCCATATCCAACTTCAAGAATATTTAATTGCTGGCCCGAAAAACATGCCAGGCCGTTTTGAATATACACCAGTTCCGATTCGGTAACCGCCCCGTTTCTGCTGTGATATACCTCGTTCAAATCGAGATTAACAAGTGTCTTTGAGCCATCGGGAGTTATAATTTCTTGATACTTAGTCATCATTCGTCTAAATAACGTAAAATCAAAAATAATGCAATAATCAGATTTATTTTTTTCATATTTTAGCAGAGTTAAAATAAACCAAATTTCGCAAATATGAAAAACTTTTTCCTCAATGCAGTGATTTCCCTGGTACTGTTGGCCGGGAGTACTACTTTGTTTGCACAAATTTCGGAAGGTGGCATCCCGCCCAGCTTTTCGGAATTAAAGTCGAGTGAATCAATCGATTTTGTTACTATTGCGCCTCCCGACATGGCCGCAATTATGCAGGAAGACATGCAGGATGAAAAAAACGGCACCATGTATAAAGTTGCCCGTTTACTCGATGTAAGCCTGAATATGGAAAATGCGGGTACCTGGGATAATCTGGAAGATGGAACCCCGGTTTGGCGTTTGCATTTGCAAAGCCGAGGAGCTAAAGGTATGGCCTTGCATTTTGATGGGTTTAACATTCCCGACGGAGCAAAGTTTTTCGTTTACACTCCCGATCATTCTATGGTTTTGGGGGCTTTTACATCGTATAACAACAGTGGCAGCAATGCTACCTCCATTGGAATGTTGCCCGGTGAAGACCTGATACTGGAATATGTTGCGCCACGTGCAAATTCCAAAACCTTTGGTTTTAAAAAGGTTACTGAGCCTGAAATTCAAATTGGGAATGTATCATATTTTTACAGAGGGATGGAGCTTTTCGGTTTTGGATCAAAAGGAACCGGATTCGGAGCCTCCGAAGACTGCGAAGTAAATATTAACTGTTCCGAAGGTACCAACTGGCAGATTCAGAAAAAAGGCGTTGCCCGTATTTATACGGTTGCCGGTGGTTACGGTGGTTACTGCACCGGAACACTGGTAAATAACACAGCCAATAATGGCACTCCCTATTTTCTCACAGCCGATCATTGCGGAGGTGGAGAGGCATCAACCAGTGAATTCAACCAATGGGTATTCTACTTCAATTTCGAAGCTTCGGGATGTACCAACCCCGGTTCATCACCTTCGTCCAATTCAATGACCGGTTGTAGTAAAAAAGCACGTTCACCCATGAATGGTGGTTCCGATTTCTTGCTTTTGCAACTTAACAGCACGCCCCCGGCAAATTATGGCGTTATTTATAATGGTTGGAACCGTGCAAATACCGGAAGTCCAAGCGGTGCTTCGATTCACCATCCGGCAGGAGACATAAAAAAGATATCCACCTATACTTCCACATTAACACAGGCAACCTATAATGGTGGTACTGGTAGCATTGGAGCTACCAATGCCCACTGGCGCGTTGTATGGGCAGCTACTGCCAACGGTCATGGAGTTACGGAACCGGGATCTTCGGGTTCCCCGATTTTTGATAACAACGGCAGGGTTGTTGGGACACTTTCGGGAGGATCATCCTATTGCGATGCTACCTCATCACCTGACCTGTACGGTAAATTCTACTACCATTGGGATCAATACGGAAGTACCAATGCTGACAAACTGAAACCCTGGCTTGACCCACAGGGAACCAATCCGACAACCCTGGATTATTATAATCCGAACAGCACTACACTGAATGCCAATTTTACAGCCTCACCGACTACCGTTACTGCTGGGGGAACAGTGAACTTTACGAACACTTCAACGGGAAGCCCCACCTCTTATTCATGGTCGTTCCCCGGTGGAACACCCTCAACATCTACTGCAACAAACCCAAGTATTGTTTATAATACTGTAGGAACATATAACGTTTCTCTCACAGCAACATCAGGTTCAGGTTCTGACACTGAAACCAAAACCGGCTATATTACTGTGACAGCTCAAGGCAGTGGTTTTAGTCTCGATTTTGAATCGTGCACCGATTTTCAGGTTGATGGATTTACTCCCTGGACAACTTATGATGGTGATGCTTCAGGTACATATGCCATCAACGGGGTAACCTTTACCAACCAGAATTACACGGGTTCCTGGATTGCATTTAACCAGTCGGCTACCACACCAGCAGCAGGAACACAATGGGCTGCACATGGCGGAAGCCGTTGCGGGATTTGCTTTGCCGCAACAACACCTCCAAACAACGACTGGCTGATATCACCACAGCTCACCATGCAAAGCAATGGAAGCATCACTTTCTGGGCCAAATCGGCCACTGACCAGTATGGTCTGGAAGTATTCAACGTGAAGGTAAGCACAACCAATGGCACATACAGCAGCTTCACTACCACACTGCCCTCGGCTTCGAATGTTCAGGCACCAACCGAATGGACCCAGTATACCTATTCGTTGTCAGCTTATAACGGACAGAATATTTATATTGCCATTCAGTGTGTGTCGAATGATGCCTTCGGCTTTATGATTGATGATATTGTGATAAACACCGGCACTGCCGCCGGCACCGCCCCCGTTGCCAATTTTGTAGGCAATCCGACATCGGTTACGGCAGGTGGTACTGTTGCTTTTACAGATCAATCGACCAACTCACCCACTTCGTGGTCTTGGTCGTTCCCCGGTGCGGCTACCACTACTTCAAGTTCGCAGAATCCTTCGATAGTGTATAATACACCTGGTACCTACAACGTAAGCCTTACCGTAACCAATGCCTACGGCAACGACTCAGAAGTGAAAAACGGATATATCACGGTTACTCAGGCATCCACCGGTTTCAGTCTTGATTTTGAAGCCTGCACCGATTTTCAGGTAGATGGATTTACACCCTGGACTACCTATGATGGAGACGGGTCTGGCACCTATTCGATTAACGGGGTTACGTTTACCAACCAAAACTACACCGGTTCATGGATTGCTTTTAACCAAACAGCGACAACACCGGCAGCCGGAACCGAATGGGCAGCACATGGAGGAAGCCGTTGCGGTATTTGCTTTGCAGCCACCACCCCTCCCAATAATGACTGGCTGATATCGCCACAGCTTTCGATGCAAAGCAACGGGAGCATCACATTCTGGGCTAAATCGGCTACCGATCAGTATGGTCTCGAAGTGTTCAACGTAAAGGTTAGCACAACAAACGGCACCTACAGCAGCTTTACAACCACATTGCCCTCGGGTTCGAACGTTCAGGCTCCAACCACATGGACACAATATACATTCCCCTTGACGGCATACAACGGTCAGAACATTTATATTGCCATTCAATGTGTGTCGAACGACGCTTTCGGGTTCATGATTGATGACATTGTGATAAACACCGGTACAGCGTCTGGAACTGCCCCGGTAGCCAATTTTGTCGGGAATCCCACCACGGTTACCGCAGGTGGCACCGTTGCCTTTACCGATCAATCAACCAATTCACCCACTTCATGGTCGTGGTCATTCCCCGGAGCAGCAACTACAACATCGAGTTCTCAGAACCCTTCGATTGTGTATAATACACCGGGAACCTATAACGTAAGTCTCACCGTAACCAATGCATATGGCAACGATTCGGAAGTGAAAAACGGATACATCACGGTAACAGCAGCAGGAAATGCACCTGTAGCGAACTTCTCGGGCAACCCC
>JAKQPY010000018.1:0-1936 GCA_029564465.1 Bacteroidota bacterium
ACGAATCATAAAGTCAGGGTAATATTTTCTAATCACTCCGTTGAAATTGTACAGAATGAAAAATCCTAAATGGTCGTTTTTAACGAATGATTTTACCAAGTCCGATTTCTCTAAAAAGTAGGCTTCGCTTGCTTCCCAACCGCTATCATAAACACAATGGCTAATATGCGATTTATCAAGCCACTCACAAGGTTTGCTTGTGAACCAAGTCCGCATATCACCTGTTGAACGAATTGGACGTTCTTTGTCGAATACAGCCGATATTTTTTCTGTATTTTCTGCACGAATTTGTGTCCAAATGTGTTGAATTATCTTATTCATGTTCAAAATGATAAGAATCTTCCGCTTAGAATTATCTTGATGAAATAAATCGTGTTTTACCGTGATTTTATCCGATTCGATAAACTGCTCAACCAAACGAACAACTTGTGCTAAAAACACCTCTTTGCTTCCTTTCCAATCAGGTCGTTTTTCGGAATTGTAAATGGTTGAAGCAATTCTAAAAACTATGGTTTGAACTCTTGTATCTTCGGCAATCTGCTCTAATCCGATAAGCGATTTTACTTTATCATTTGCTTTGCCCGAAATAATGGCAGCCAATTCCGCTTCGGTAATTGATTCGTAAGGGTCTATCTCCAAAGTGCGTACTTTGCTCCAATCCAATTGCAAAACTGGACGATAAACATGGTCAATTCGCAAAATATTAGGCCACGAAATTTCGTGTTCAATCTTATCTTGAACTGGTTCAATTTTGGTTTTGGGTGGCGGTGGAGGTGGCGGTGGGCCATCGCCTCCTTCATGTGGAAGGAATGTAAACGGAACGCCAAAAATATTTACATATTCTGCTTCAAATAAGCCATCATCGCCAACATCGTAAGAAACACGGCGCAAACCACGACCAATAACCTGTTCGCAAAGTAATTGGCTCGAAAATGCACGTAAACCCATTATGTGAGTTACGGTTTTAGCATCCCAACCCTCGGACAACATACCAACAGAAATAACATTTTGAACCTGCTCGCCGGGTGCTCCAATTTTACCAACTGAATCAACTGTTTGGCGAAGTAATTCGGCTTGTTGCTTCTTTGTTAGTTTTGGTGTTGCTTCTTCGCTTTCTTCATCTGATGTTTCAACTACAACTTGAACTGCTTCTGTTTCCGATTCTGCTTCATTTAAGACTTTGCTGTCAATTTGCAATGTTTTTTCAGGAACACAAAGTTCTGGAATTAATATTTGATTGTGGTCGAAAGCATATTTTATGCGTGATGAAGTTTCAGTGCGGTTTGCAACGGTAATCATTACTGGTGGCACTTTATGGCCAGATTTTTCCCAATCTTTTTTGGCTTCTAACCAATCTTTACCAAGTAAATAGTAGGCATTAATTACCAAATCGGGCAAAGGTTCTGTTTCTTCGGCTTTGCGGTTGATGTCGTCTTTAACTTCATCGTCCATGTAAATATGATAAAGCCTCGACTTTAATTCTTTTGTGCGTTCGCTATCATCACGAACCACAACACGAGGGGTTTTTACCAAACCCGATTCAATGGCATCGTTCAACCCAAAGTCGGAAACAATCCAAGGATACAACGATTCTTCGGCTGCCTTTTTACCCGAAGGGGAAAATGGTGTTGCCGATAAATCGAAACATTTTAAAATTCCACGTTGCTTGTGAATCCTATCCAAACCGCCAATCCAAATAGTTGCTTCTTCTGCGCTGTCTTTATCTGAACCAATGCGTTGGTATTTTCCTTCTGCTTCGGGGTTTACTCGCCAAGCATGATGGGCTTCATCGTTTATGATTATTTCGGTGAAGACCACCCAGGCATTTCGGCGATAACCACCCACTTAAGTTAGCGGTACTGCCTGGTGCGGCAAATATATATTTATTTTCTCATACTTTCACCTTTAAGCTCGTATCGATACGATGTTTTGACCA
>JAKQPY010000022.1:0-29553 GCA_029564465.1 Bacteroidota bacterium
AGCGCAATAGTGGAATCACCTTACGTATTCCACCAACCCATTTTTATCGAAATTTTGTGTCGAGTCAATCAAAATGTTTTGTAACTTTACACAGTGTATCGAGATGAACGATTTTTCGGAAAACCGTAAGAACACAATTCGTTTGTAAAAAATTTGTCATGAGAAAGGACTTATATGAATTTGTTAAATTGCATTGGAAATGCTAGTGAAGGCAGCCTTTTCTTATGAAACGACCGATCAACATATTACTACTTATTTTAATTGCTCGAAGCTGTTTTTCGCAAGAGCAAACCGTGTTTAATTACAATTATCCATTAGAATGGAATTACGACTGCAATTTGATGCTGTTAAACGATGATTATTATTACATTGCAGGAGATGTGGGTAGGGTAACCGCAGAATGTGAATATGTTTTGTATGGATTTCACATTACAAAAATAAATAACATCGGAACCAGAGACACAACTGTTATTTTTGACAAGTGTGGTCAAACCAGCTATATGGCATGGAACGGTTCAATGCATTTTAATTCAGGGAATATAGCTATGATTGGCCACGAATATAACTCCCCTGTTTTTAACAGATTCTTTTTTATGCATATTGATACCTATCTTGATACAATAAGTAATGTTGTCTTTATGGATGATACAATAACCAAACGAGCATTTAGTTTTACGTTCGACCAACATGAAAACATTGTCATTGCAGGTAGTACAGACAGCACATATAATGAAATGACAGGGCTTCCTGAAACTACATATTCTAAATCATCTTTGTTTAAAGTAAAACAAAACGGCGGAATTATTTGGCAGCGTTCCTATTCTTTTGGTGATATTTCTGATGGTTGTTGGTCAACTTTTCATAGAGTTATAAATACTACTGATAATGGTTTTATTGCTATCGGTAGAACCTCCGATTTCGGTAATTCCATGAACCTAATCCTAAAAACTGACAGCGTGGGTAATCAGGAATGGGTAAATTTTTATGGAAACGGGGCATTTCATAACCCCGGATTCTCCGACATCATTGCCACGCACGATTCATGTTATGTGGTTTGCGGGGCCTACACCTACGGCGAAACATTCGGCGGGTTGTATCCCTACGACGGGTGGCTGGTGAAAATTGATAACGATGGGAATGAGAAATGGAATAAAAAGTATCGGGATTACGTAATAAACAATACCGACTGGCGTGATACCATTACGTGTACATTTGTTTCGATTGATGAACTACACGATAAGGGCTTTGCTTGTATTGCCTTGGTGAAATCGAGCGAATGCCTTGGAAAAGAATTTAGAATATATAGAATAGACAGTGTAGGCAATCTACTATGGACAAAATTGTTTACGGAATTTCCTGAATGCAATAATACTTACCACCCAAACACGATCAAACAGACAGCCGACAGCGGTTTTGCAATTAGCGGATGGGTAGAATATTATGAATGGAATGGTTCTACATCGCAATGGGATTATTCTCAACGCATCTTTCTCATCAAAACCGACAGCTTAGGCAACGATACAATACTAAGCGACATTTCGCCTGTTCAATCAAAACCGATTACAGAATTTAAACTGCAATGTTACCCTAACCCGGCAACAGATGAGTTTTTTGTTGAGCTACCGCAATGGATAGATAATGATGTACTGGAAATTTATTCAACCAATGGCAGTTTGGTGTTGCAGCAAACTGTTGGCGTTGGAATTAATAAAGTTGATATTTGTGATTTACAACCGGGCATGTATTTGGCAAGGCTCAAAAATACGGGGTTTGCGGCTAAACTTATCGTACAGTAGCAAATGGAATAGTTATGAAGTATATCTTACCAATAGCATTTTTCAGTCTGCTCAGCCTAGTCGCTCTTGCCCAGGAAACCACGGTGTTCAACCGCAATTACCCCTACGAGTATTATTACCGTTGCAATAATATGCAAATAGTAAACGGCAATTACGTACTGGCGGGCGGGATAAAATACGAAAATGCCGGGTGCAACCAATGGCTGCAGGGACTGCACATCACCCATATTGACAATACCGGCGAACTGCAAAACTTATACTCATTCTCACGTTGCAACTGGGATATTTACAATGATTACGGGTGCTTTAATGTTACCGGAGACAGCAGCTATGTTTTTTCAGGAATGGAATATTCTTTGGTCAGCCCGGAAAACAATATTTATTTTCTGAAACTTAGCACAAACTACGACACCACCTGTTTGGTTAAATTTCATGAAGACACCCTCACAAAGCGTTGCTGGAACATGGCTGTTTGCAACAACGGTGATTATATTCTTGTGGGAACGATTGATTCAACTCACTCAGAGTACAGTTATCCCGATTATATTCGTACACAGACATTATTAATTTGTATTGGCCCTGATGGCTACACAAAGTGGGAGAAAAGCTACGCATTTAATCTCGATTTAGCCGTAAGTAACTGGCAGGAGGGAATGGATGTAATTGAAACCTGGGACAAAGGCTTTTTAATAACAGGCCTAACTTATAATTTTACAACACATTTAATGTTTCCCTATATCATGAAAACCGACAGCCTGGGCAACTTCAAGTGGAAGCAGTTTTTTTCTTTATCTTCATTTGAAACGCCTCAACTAATGGATATAATCGAAACCCGTGATTCGTGCTACGTGGTGTGCGGGGCACGGGCCTACGGTGAAGCTTTCTCTGGGCTGTACCCTTACGATGGGTGGATTTACAAATTCGATACCAACGGTGTGGGTAAATGGCAAAAAACCTATCGCGAACACCACCCTGAACCGGGCGATTACCGCGATACGATTTATTGCTATTTTTACTCGATGTGTGAGCTGCCTGACGGGAGAATTGCGGTTACAGGTCATGCCAGAAAAACGCCAATCGGTTCAAATATGACACCCTTTATTTATATGCTAAACGCTCAAGGAGACAGTCTTTTCTCGAAACATTTTTGCGGGTATCCGCCAGGCGATCCGAATTATGTTAACGATGCCTATCCAAATAAAATTGTTCAAACCGAGGATGGCGGATTTGCTATAGGCGGTTGGGGCATTTATTGGGAATATATTGACGGGCATTGGGAACAACCCGAAAGGATATTTCTAATTAAAACCGATAGTGTTTTTAATGATATATATACTTATGTTCTGCCCCCGTTACAAAGCACGGAAGATAAATTAACGGTTTATCCCAACCCGGCTGCCGGCTGGGTTACCGTTACTGTCCCGGTAGAAGATGTGCTCGAATTGTATGGCAGCACGGGCAGTGTGGCACTAAAAACAAACGTAAGCAAAGGCGAAAACCGCATCGCCCTCACGGGTTTACAACCGGGCATGTATTTGGCAAGGCTCAAAAATACGGGGTTTGCGGCTAAACTTGTGGTACAATAGCAAATTCCTCTTTTACGAAAACCTCTGCAAAATCGAGCAATAAGTGCGTGTTATTGTAGTCCCGGGGTCGTAAGAATCCTGATAAAAGCTTTTCTACAAGTGGAATAAAGAATTTACGCAATTATTTTACTTTATCGCCATCGTATCCCCATTTTATGTAGCACGCACCCCAGGTGAACCCGGCACCAAAAGTGGCAATTACCACATTGTCGCCTTTTTTCATGTGTTTTTCGTAATCCCAGAGTAATAGGGGAATGGTGGCCGAAGTGGTATTTCCAAACTTCTCGATATTTACCTGCACCTTGTCCTTATTGGTAACCCCCATGCGGCGTGCTGTGGCATCGATAATGCGCATATTGGCCTGATGAGGTATAAACCAGTTGAGGGTTTCGTCGGTGAGGTTGTTGCGCTGCATGATTTCGACAGCTACATCGGCCATATTGCTCACGGCGGCCTTAAACACCGGCTGACCTTCCTGATAGATGAAGTGCTGCCTGCGTAAAATGGTTTCGAAACTGGGCGGATTCAGCGAACCCCCGGCCAGCTGGTATAAATGATGCCTGCCCGAACCGTCAACGTGCATCAGCGAGTCGTAAATGCCGCTTTCGTCGGTGCTGGGCTCCAGCAATACAGCGCCGGCTCCGTCACCAAAAATCGGACTGGTTTTGCGGTCGGAATAGTCGGTAATCGACGACATTTTATCGGCGCCAACCACGATCACTTTTTTGTGGGTTCCACTTTCAACAAACTTTGATGCCGTAACCAGTGCAAACAAAAAACTGCTGCATCCGGCATTTATGTCGTAGCCAAAGGCATTCAAAATCCCGGTCTTGTCGCAGATAATATTGGCTGTGGCCGGAAATTGCATGTCGGGGGTTACCACGCCGCAAATCAGCATATCTATTTCGTCGGGGCGTGTGCCGGTCTTTTCTAACAACTGGTTTACCGCTATTGCGGCCATATCGCTGGTGGCTTTTCCTTCCTCTTTCAGAATTCTTCTTTCTTTAATGCCAATGCGCGTCATAATCCATTCGTCAGAGGTGTCAACCATCTGCGAAAGCTCTTCGTTGGTGAGGATGTAGTCGGGAACGTATCCGCCCACGCCCTTAATGGTAGCTCGAATCTTTGCCATGCTGCATTATTTTAATTATTTCTTCACATAAATTTACCTGAATGATTCTTGCGGTTTGAAGAACCATGTTTTTAACCGCTATGCTATTGCTGCGACCGTGACCAATCACAACACAGCGGTTGATGCCGAGCACAGGGGTTCCGCCATACAATTCGAAATTGTATTTTTCGAAATACGGATCCGAAATATTCCTTGATTTCAGCAAGGCATAGAATGCTTCGGCCTGTTTCAGCACAATATTTCCGACAAAACCATCAGTTACAATAACATCGGCGGCATCGGCATCAAACAACTGATTGGGTTCGATGTTTCCTGCAAAGCGTATCTGTGTACAGGCCGCGAGTAAATCGTAGGCGGTTTTGGTTTGCAGATTGCCCTTTCCGGCCTCGGTGCCAATGTTGAGCAAACCGGTTTTTGGATTTTTCACATTAAATACCAGCTCCGAAAACACCGAACCGATGATACCGTATTGCACCAGCATTTCGGGTTTACTGTCGGGATTCAGCCCGACGTCGAGAAATAAATTGTAGCTGCCTTGTATGTTGGGATACACCGACGAGATGCAGGGTCGGATAATTCCCGGAACGGGTTTAATCACATGCATGGCTCCCACCAGCATAGCACCCGTATTTCCGAGACTGGCAAACCCATCGATCAATCCGGTGGCCAGCATGTGAAAACCTTTCACAATGCTGCTTTCGCGCTTGGTTTCGAAGGCTTTTACCGGATTGTCGTGCATTTCGATGTTTTCGGGGGCATGCACCATATCGAAAGCCGAGGGAGAAACACCCCGTGCAGCCATTTCTTTTTCGATTACCGGCTGGTTTCCGATAAGAACAATACGGTTATCGCTTTTCAGTTCGCGTAAAGCAAAAATAGCTCCTTCAACGGTTTGTTGAGGAGCAAAATCGCCTCCCGAAATGTCAAGGCCGATTCTCATAGTATGTGCTTAAACGTGACTATGCTTTCACTTCTTTTTCGATAACCAGTTTTCCGCGATAGAAGCCACATTCGGGGCATACGTGATGATACGGAACGCTGGCGTTGCAATTGGAGCAGGTCGAAAGCTGAGGTGCTGATGCAGTGTAGTGTGTACGACGTTTTTTACTTCTGGTTTTTGAGTGTCTTCGTTTAGGATGTGCCATTTCAGTATATTTTTAAAAATTACAATCAGTTTTTAAGTTCGTTTAGTTTGTCCCACCGGGGATCGCGGGTTTGCGGTTCGTCGGTGATGTATTGTTTGAGTAGTTTAATCATTTCGGGGTTACACACCTGATCTTTACCCATTTTTTTGTCGTGCACTCGTTTTACCGGCAGGGCGGTAATAATCAGGTCGTGAAAAAGCACCGACATATCGAGGTAGTTATCGTTCGAGGCCACGCTGATGTTTATGTCGCCGGTATCGAAATTGGTTTCGTCAGCAATATCGGCCACAATTTCGTCGCTGATATCGATGGACTGTTTGCACAGGTCGAGACAACGGTCGCATGCTACTTCGGCATAGCCTTTAATTGCGATGCCAATCAGGTAGGAATCATCGTTCCGGGTGAGCGAGACACGGGCAGTTAGCACGCCGCCTTTTAGTTCCGAAACTTCGAATCCGGCAAAAAAAGTATGGTCAATATCAAAGCCGAATACTTCGGTTGTACCGGTATTTATCCGTAAGGGAATGAGATATTGACTTGTTGTAGCCACTTTCAAAAATTTGGGCAAAATTAATAAAACTATTTAAACCCGTATCAAAAATTTTCATTTAGCCTTGCGGCGGGTCTTTATCTGTTTGTGAAGTATGATGCGGAAAGTTGAACCGACATTGACTTCGGAATTTCTCAAAAATATTTTACCTCGGTGATATTGTTCCACGATGCGTTTCGAAAGCGACAGCCCCAGACCCCAGCCGCGGCTTTTGGTGGAATAGCCGGGTTGAAAAATGGTTTTGTACTTCGACTTGGGAATACCTTTGCCCGTATCTTTAATGTCGATGATTACATTTTTCGATGTTTCGTGCACACTAACGCTGATCTCGCCCTTGGCATCCATGGCATCGATGGCGTTTTTACAAAGATTCTCGATAACCCATTCGAACAATTCCTGATTGAGCGGAACCATCAGGTTTTCGCTGCTGTCGGTTTGCACCGAAAAAATAACTTTGTCGGATGCGCGGGTTTTAATGTATTGCACTGCCCCACGAAGCACCGGCAGCAACTCGGTGGGTTTAACAATGGGGTCGGAGCCGATTTTCGAGAAGCGCGCCGTAATTTTTTCGAGACGCTCAATGTCTTTACTCATTTCGGCAATCATTTCGGGGTCGCCATGCTGGTCTTTAATAATCTCAATCCACCCCATAAGCGACGATATCGGCGTTCCCAGCTGATGCGCAGTTTCTTTCGACATACCGAGCCATACGTGGTTTTGCTCGGCTTTGCGCGATGAGCTGAACGCCAGGTACGACACCATAATAAACATGAAAATTACACCCAGCTGAACATAAGGGTAATACTGAAGCTGGGTAAGCAGGGTGGAATCCTTGTAGTAAATACGGTTGAAATGGCCTTCGTAGAGTTCGATGATAATGGGGTCGTGATGTTTTTTCATCACTGCAAGCATGTTTTTGCTGTAATCGGCATTCTCCATTTTCAGGGAATCTAAATTGCGCCAGGCAATGATGTTGTCTTCCTCATCGGTAAGAATTACCGGAATGGTGGTGTTGTTTTTGAGCACTTCGAACAAAAAACTAACGTCCTGATCCGACTCCATGTTGGCCAGATTCTTGGTGGCTTCGGCCCATAGTTCTACTTTCTTGCGCTCTTCTTCCGACAATTTTTTCATCAGGAAATTGGTGTAGATAAGCGACAGAGCCCCAATTGCAACGGCTGCAAAAAAGAGCACCATTTTCCACCTGCGTTTTCTTTTATATATATTCACGTTATCGAAATTCTATTTTATTCAAACGATGCGACTGGCAATATATTACAAATTTTATTGATAAACACCGTTAATTCTGAAAAACAGCAGCCCTGCCACATTGGCCAGATAAACGATCCAGACAAAATATCGCAGCCACAACGAACGTGTACCGGCAAACAACTGCGAAAGAGCCATGCTCACCGGAAATAGCAGGAATACCGCAGAGCCCGGTGTTTGAAGCGGTAATATCATGACAATTATGGTAATGCCGGCAAAATAGAAAACAATTCCCTGATAGCGCCGGGTAATCACTTTTTTGAATCCCGAGGCCAACGAATAGTGTATCAACGCAACCAAACTGAGAAACAGGGGTGATGCCGTAGAAATCAGATTCGCGACACTGTATTTGTTTAGGTCAGGTGTAAATGGGCGATGACTGAGGAATGCTTTTTCGAAAACCGGCATGTAATCGAAAAAATACAGTCCGAAAAACAAGAACAACAAGGGAGTGGCAAATCCCAGAATCAGGGCAAAAACCTCTTTCCGCTGTATCGAGCGAAGGCTGAACATTGCAATAGCAATAAGTGTAAGAAAAATAAATGCGTAAGAACTGATTAGTCCTGCAAGCGAGACCAAAATACCGGCGTCGAAAGCATTGCTGTTTGCATTTTCTTTGCGGAACATGGGTAAAATTCTGGCTAAGGCAGCCAAAATAAGAAACAGTGATAACAATGCCGGAACAACACCAAATCCGGAAATTATTAATGCACTGAAGCAAATTATTAAAAACGACGGGCGCTGAAATGCCGTTTCAACAATATAGAAACGGTTGTTTATCGTATTTCCGACAACGGCAAGCAAGAGGAACAGCGCTGAAATAATAAGGGCATCAATTTCTGCTGGCACAGCCTTTATGCTGATTAATCCGAAAACGAAATTATAATCGGTAAGCTGCAGTGGTTCCGAAAGGGCAAGTGTGTACCTGATGCCTCCCGCAAGTATTGCCAGCAATACAACGAAAACATAGTTCACCGGGGTGTTGCGGTATAGCAGGCTTTTTTTCATTGCAGGTCGGCACCGATGTCGCAGCGATAGTATTTCTTGTCGTAATTTATTTGTGCAACATCGCTGTAGGCCATTTGCAGGGCCTCGGGCAGTGTTTTACCATAGGCGCTTACCGCCAGAACACGTCCACCGGCTGTTACCAGATTCCCATCGGTAATAACAGTGCCGGCGTGAAAAAGCAGGCTTTTTGATGGTTTTTCGATAAAATCGATGGGCTTGCCTTTTTCGTATGACTCGGGATATCCGCCCGAAACCAGCATTACCGACGCAACAAACCTAGTGTCGGGAACGAGGTATTTACCACCCAGATTACCTCCGGCGGTAGCCAGAATTATTTCGAACAGATCGTTTTTAATGCGCGGCAGTACCGATTCGGTTTCAGGGTCGCCCATCCTGACGTTGTACTCGATTACGTACGGGTCGCCATTTACGTTCATCAGACCGGCAAAAACAAAACCCTTGTAGTCGATGTTTTCGATTTTCAAGCCTTTAACGGTGGGAACCACAATGCGCTCTTCCACTTTTTGCATAAAGGCAGGTGTGGCAAAGGGTACCGGTGAAACCGATCCCATCCCCCCGGTGTTGGGGCCGGTGTTGTTTTCGCCGATGCGCTTATAGTCTTTTGCCTCGGGCAGCATCAGATACGAGTCGCCGTCGGTGAGAAAAAACACCGAAAGCTCAATGCCATGCAAATATTCTTCGACCACCACGCATTGGCTGGCAGCTCCAAACATCCCGCCCAGCATTTTCCGTAGAATCTGGCATGCTTCGGTGGCAGTATCAACAATGATAACACCCTTTCCGGCTGCCAATCCATCGGCTTTTAGCACATACGGTGCCTGAAGGCTTTCGATAAAGCGACAGCCGTCCTCCACATTTTCGCGGGTAACCGAAAGATGCCGTGCAGTGGGTATTCCGTGCCGGTTCATAAATTGTTTGGCAAAATCTTTACTTCCTTCGAGCATGGCTCCCCGGGCCGAAGGACCCAGAATACAGATATGCTTCAGTGCGTTATCCGATTTAAAATGGTCGTAAATACCGGCAACCAACGGGGCTTCCGGTCCCGGCAGAATGAAGCCGATATGTTTTTCGAGGGCAAAGCGCCCGATGGCTTCAAAGTTTGTAATATCGAGGTTTACATTGGTTCCACAATTCAGGGTGCCCGCATTGCCGGGGGCAATATACAGTTCGTCGCAAAGGCGGCTTTGCGATATTTTCCATGCCAGCGCGTGTTCGCGCCCTCCCGATCCAAGTATTAATACATTCATACAGCGTGTTTTCGGTGCTTAAAGCGATTCTTTGACAATATAGCGTACAGTGTTGCGACTTCTCTGTTCCAGTAAGATACTTCTGTCTTTGGTCATTTTCATTACAGCCTCTTCATTATAGTGCCTGATGGTAATCAGGGTAAGTTTTTCGTTGTAGCGCACCGTGAATTTTTTCTGCAAATCACCTATGAGGCGCGAAAAAGTTTCGGAATTGGTATCGGCACAGGCCGAAAAACTGATGGCAGAATTTTGTATCAGGTTCACATGTGTGCGATGCTTGTTGAGCAGGGCAAAGAAATGACTGATATGATCTTCGGCTATAAACGAAAAATCCTTGGGCGATATCGACAGAAGTACCTGATTGTGCTTCAGAATATATATCGGTGGATAGCTGATGTGTTTGTCGGAATGGGCGATGCAGGTACCTTCGGTTTCGGGGGTTACAAACGATTTTACATACAAGGGAATGCGTTTATTCTCAAGGGGTTTAACCGTTCGGGGATGAATCACCTTGGCTCCGTAAAACGTTAGTTCGATGGCTTCCTGATACGATAGAAAGTCTATTTTTTCGGGGCTTGGATACCACGCAGGGTCTGCATTCATAATGCCGGGGACATCTTTCCAGATACTTACACTTTCGGCATTGAGCAAATAGGCCAGAATAGCGGCAGTAAAATCGGAACCCTCACGACCCAGTGTGGTGCTCAATCCCTCGCTGGTGCTGCCGATGAAGCCTTGTGTAACCACAAAATGCTGTTGTTTTTCCGAAAAATGCGAAGCCGCCATTGCTGCCGATGTTTCCCAGTCGATACGGGCTTCGCGGTAGGTATTATCGGTTCTGATTACTTTGCGGATATCGAGAAATCGGGCTGGAAAACCAATGGATGTAAGGTATTCGGCTATGATCGAGCTTGATATAAGTTCGCCATACGACACCAGACGGTCGTAACCGAAGTCGGAATTTTCGGAAGGAGGATTGAGCAGTATTGTTTCGATTTCGGTAAACCAATTCTTCAGGAATCCCGCTTCCTTCAGTGTCAGATTGTCGAACAACTCACGGCAAAGATCCTGATGAAACCCGGCAATCTTACGGAACTGATCCATCATCGCAGGGTCTCCGCTTTTGTGGTACTGGTGTAGCAATTCCAGTGCATTGGTGGTTTTGTCGATGGCCGATACCACCACCACAATGTTGTTGCCCGAATGCCTGAGGATGTTTCCGAGGTTTTTTACTGCGCCTGCATTTTTCACCGAGGCTCCGCCGAATTTGAAAACTTTCATAGTCAATCTGTTTTAACTTCGGTTCCGGTATTCATGTTTTTTGTCAGTTCCCGCACAAACTTAAAGTGATTGAAAAATTCTTTGGCGATAACGCGCAGTACAGTATATGCCGGAATGGCAAGCATCATTCCTACAATCCCTGCCAACGAACCGGCAATCAGGATCACCAGAAAAATTTCGAGCGGATGCGCTTTTACGCTTTTGCTGTATATCAGGGGTTGAAGCACAAAATCATCGATAAGGCGGGCTATCACAAAAACAATTAACAGCTTGATTATTAATGGCAATATCTGTGTGTCGAAATCGAGGCCGATATTTCCGGTAATGGTGAGCAAAATACCCAGAGCAGCTGCAATCCATGCCCCAAGAAATGGTATTATGTTGAAAATACCCGCAAACAGCCCGATTAAAATGGCCAGATCGGTTTTCATACCCGAAAGCATGAGGCCAACGCTGACAATAAGCATAATACATAACATTTCGGAAATCAACCCGATGAAGTACCTTGAAATAAGCCTTCGTATGGAACCCAGTGCGTGGCTGGTTTTTTCCTCTGCCCTTTCGGGCATCATGGCCAGAATGCCTTTATCGAAAAGAAATTTTTCTTTCAGAAAGAAAAACGAAATAAAAGTTATGGCAAACAGTCCCAGCACAAACGAACTTATGGTGTTAGTCAGGGTATTGAGAAACGATGATACATTTGAAAAGTTTACGATGGAGTGTATTTTTTCGGTAGCAACGGTTCTTACAGAAAAGTTTTTATCGGCTGCCAGATGATAATCTCGGATAATAGAATCCGCAATATTGATGGGTTCATCGAAGCCTTGTGATATGGTGTTGACATCAAGCTTCCGGAACTCTGAGATTTGCCCGCCTACCAGGGGTATGAAAAACCAGAAGAACAAGGCAATGAGCGAATAAAACAATATCAGGGTGATACCTGCCGCTAACCAGCGGGGGAAAAAAACATTGCGGATGCGGATTCGCGAAAGCAGCTCAACCAAAGGAGAGCCTATCATGGCAATCACCACCGAAATAAGAATCCACGAGGTAATGTCAGGAAAGAAAATCACGAAGAGTATCATCAGGATTACTCCCAGCGATCCGATAAGGTATTTGTAGATTTTCGACACTTGGCAATTAATTTAAATGCAAAGATGCAAAAATATTCAATTGATTCGCAAACATCACCGGCAGGTTCACCCCATTGGGTTAAACCTGCCGGCAGATAAAATCAGGTGCTTACTAAGCTTTTGCTAAATTCAGCAGTTTATGAAAATACATGGCAAACGACCGGTACAAAAAGTGTGTCCATTTACCAAAGGGAACAATGATGAGCGCCCATTGTGCCAATACGGTGAGGTGAAACAAATACAGCCACAGGTTGCTCTCGATAAGCCCCAGGTCGATGAACAGGCGTACTGCAAAGGCGGTAAAACCCATCAGGAAGAGCCAGATTACGAAGAACCAATCGGATGGTTGTGAGTGTTTGCTCAGTTCTTTCTTTTTGCGGATACGTGCATTTACAAACAAAAAGGTAATGGTAAATACGGTTATACTCACCGCATATCCAAAAATATTCACCAGCAAATATTCGGTGCCAAACCAGTCGAGAAATACTGTGGTCATGAGCAGTGCCATATAGCCCAACACCAGAATGAAGTGCATAAACCAGCGTCCTTTGTTATCGTCGCAGCCTAAAGCGCGTTTTTGGGTGAACATGTGCAGGAAGAAGTCACCCAGCGATTGCAGGTAAATTTTAAACGGAATTTTCTTGCCGGGTTTTATCACCGTGAAGTACCACATCCTGACCATATTGGGCATAAGAATCACCAGCAACACGCCACCAATGGCAAACATTTCGAAGTAATGACCAAAGTGCATTATGCTCTCGGTGTCGAAGGCCTGAATGGCAGCAAAGCCAATTACGCCGGCCAGTACAACAATCATGGCAATAATGGTAGCTGCTGCCGAACGGTAGAATATGCCGGCCATGCCCGTCCAGTCGTATTTTCCCATCAGCCAGCGGCGCAACGACATCATGAGTTCGCCAGGGTTGGCGGTTTGCGGACAGTGCTCGGAACATTCACCACAGTAGTAACACAACCAGGGTTTCAGCGAGGCCGAAATTTCGTCGGCATTACCAACGGCACTGCTGCGCACCATGCTGCGCGGAAAAGCATCTTTTTCGTCGGCTAATGAACAAACTGCCGTACAAGTGCCGCAATTGTAGCATTTATTAAAATCGAACGCTCCGTAACTTTTCAGTTGTTTTCCGAATTTGGGGTCTATCTTACTCATTGTTCTTCAGTTTGTAATAGTAGTATTCATCCATATCATCAACCCTTGATATTTTCACAAAGCCATACTTAAGTAAGGTCATCAGCAGAAACACCACATCGTCTTTTTTCATTTGCGTGGCCGTGCACAGTTCGGCGATGCTTTTTTCGCCCTCTTTCAACTGGTCGAGAATCTGTTTTTTGTCGCGGGTAAACTGTTTCAGATTGTCTTTTACCTTGTCGGAAACTTTGTGTGTTTCGCGGAGTATTTTATAGGTCTGTTTGTTTTCGGTACTCATAACTGTTTAGGTTTATTGTGCTAATACATCAATCATGCTTTCCATTTCTTTGTTGGTAAACGATATCAACTCGATGGAGTCGGACGGACAAACGGGCAGGCACATTCCACAACCCTTGCAGTTGCTTTTGCTTATTTCGGCCACTTTTTTGTCCTTGAAGTCAATCGGGCTTATCGCACTGAACGGACAGGCATCGGTGCAGGCATTGCACCAGTTGCAGGTTTCTTTATCCACATAAGCCACAATGGGTTCCAGTTGTAATTCGCCTTTGGCGATAATGGAGTGCGCTTTGGTAGCGGCTGCAATGGCCGAGTTCACCGATTCGGCAACATTTTTGGGGCCCTGGCACGCTCCGGCAATGGTAACACCGTCGATTACGGTTTCAACAGGACGCAGTTTCATATGTATTTCGTTAAAGAAATGGTCGCGGCCTTTGGGCAATTTAAAAATATTGCCAATGGTTTCGTCCTTATCGGGAACCATACCCGTAACCAGCACCACGAGGTCAACTTCGGCTTCGTGTTCGCGTTTTTCGAGCAATAAATCAACCGCTTTCACGCTGAGTTTATCGCCGGAAGTTTCCACCACAGGCGGTTTTTTATCGGGAAACTGCACGTAGATATCGCCCTTATCGTTGGTGGCTTTGTAAATAAGCTCTTGCTTGCCGTAGCTTCGTGTGCCTCTCGTAAAGTGATAGCATTGCAGGTGACTGAATTTATCCGATGCATCGAGCGAGGTTTGCATGGCAGCGGTGCAGCAAAAACGCGAACAATGTTTGTTGTCGCCTTTCACCTGACGACTGCCCACGCAATAGATAAATGCTACCGAATTAATTTCTTTTTCGTTTACCACGAGTTGTTTTCCACTACTGTTTTGCAGAATTGCTTTAAACTCAGGTAAGGTAATTACGTTGGAATGGCTGAGATAGCCAAATTCTCCTTCTTCGGGTGTGTAGGTGTCGAAACCTGTGGCAAGCAAAACAGAACCTACCGTAACTTCGCAATTTCCGGTAGGTGTGTTCAGTTTCAGTGTGAAATTACCAATGCTGCCACTGCTTTCGGTAAGTATGGTTTCGGTAAATAGTTCAATGCGGCTGTTGTTGGATATTTCAGCTTCGAGTTGTTTAAGTAAGTCGCTGCCCGATTGTTTTTCGGGACTGATCACGTCCATAGTTTTCAGTTTACCGCCAATTTCTTTCGATTTTTCGATGAGGTACACTTTGTCGTTCATTCCGGCAAGGCTAAGCGCAGCTTTCATTCCTGCAACACCGGCACCCACTACGGCAACCGAGCGCTCCGATTTAATGGTAATGGGGTTGAGGGCCTCGGCCAGACGTGCTTTGGCAATGGCAGCCTTTACAATCTGAATGGCTTTTTCGGTGGCCCCTGTTTTGTCGTCGCTGTGTGCCCACGAAGCCTGTTCCCTGATGTTGGCATGCACGTAGGTGTAGGGGTTAAGTCCGGCGCGTTCACTTACGTTACGAAAAGTAGTAAGATGCAGCTTGGGCGAACACGAAGCCACTACCACACCGCTCAGGTCGTTGGCCTTAATGTCGGCATCCATGTCTTTTTGATTGGTATCGCCACAGGCAAACATGGTGGTTTTGGCCAGAATAACCGCATCTTCGTCTTTTATGGCTTCTTTCACCTTCTCGATATCAACATAGTCGGAAATATTTCCGCCACATGCACATATATATATACCTAGTTTCTTCTTCATTGTTTCGTGTTGCATATTACTGGTTTAAATAGCTTATGGCTTCACCGGCGGCAGCACCTGCCGACAAAATAGAATCGGGAATGTCTTTGGGTCCCGTGGCTGTACCGGCAACAAAAACCCCTTCGATATTGGTTTTTGATGGACTGAGCAATGGGCTGGGTTGTGCCACGTAGTTGAGCACGTCGAGTTCAAGCTTTTTACCTTCGAAAAGATTTCCGGCTTCAGCATTGGCGGTTACACCTACCGAAAGCACAACCATATCGTGATCGGCTTCCTTGAGTTTGCCTGTGGCAATGTCTTCGTAACGCAACGAAAGGTTTCCGTTGGGTTTTTCGGTGATTTTGCCAATTTTTCCTTTTACAAAACGAACGCCCATGCTTACTGCCTGCTCGTAAAACTCGTCGTAACCCTTGCCAAAGGCACGGATATCGATATAATAGATGGTAATGTCGGCCATGGGCAGTGCACCCATCAGCAACTGAGCCTGCTTAATGCTGTACATGCAGCAGATTTGCGAACAAATGGGGTTGCCCACCGAATCGTCGCGCGAACCGGCACAAAGCACATAGGCCAGTTTGTCGGGCACTTTACCGTCGCCGGGGCGCAAAATGGTGTGGAACGGACGCGTGGGAGCCAGTTGTCGTTCCATTTGCATCGAGGTAATCACATTTTTTGCACTTCCATACGAATAACGCGAAATTTTCAACGGGTCGAACAGTTTGAAACCGGTAGCCACAATGGTTGTCTTTGCTTTCAGCACATACTCGCGGGGTTTCTGCGTGAAGTCGATACAACCCGGAGGACACACTTTTTCGCAGGCACCGCAAAGCGTGCAATTATCAATGTCGATGGCAGCAACCTTGGGGCTGCAAATGCTGAACGGGATAAAAGCGGCTTTACGACCCACCAGATTGTACTGGTATTCGTCGCGCACCACTACCGGGCAGGCTTCTTCGCACAACTGGCAAGCCGTGCAATCGGCCTCGACTACGTATCGCGGACGACGGGTTACCCGTGCTTCGAAATTCTTTTCACCCAGTTTTTCGATGGAGTGCACATCGGTTTCGGTAAAAATGCTGATGTTGGGGTGCCTCGATATTTCCGACACCTTGGGGGTAGTGATACATGCAGCACAGTCGAGTGTGGGAAACACCTTGCTGAGCAAAATCATTTTACCGCCAATCGACAATTCCTTTTCGACCAGAGCAACCTTGTAGCCATTGTTGGCCAGATTGAGCGCGGTTTCGCCGCCGGCAATACCGCCGCCAACCACCAGTGCATCGAAACTCAGGATTTCAGGCTCTTTTTGCATAACTTATTCCTGCGATTTTAATAAATACTCGTTAAAACTTTTCACCTGTTTCACGAACGATTCGCTGCACACCGAGCAAATGGCTGCCATGCGCAGGCGTGCCGGATCAATACTTCGTTCTTTCATCAGGTTGTGGGTTTGCTCTACCAGATGTCCGGTTTTTTCGGTGCAGCTTTCGCCATAGGCACAGTCGCTGCCATCGGCAGCAATAAACACACCGTCGAAACCTTTGTCGAAAGCCCGTAATATCCACTTTGGCTTAATGCTGCTTGAGCAGCGCATTGCTATGGTATAGACCTGTGGTGGGTAATGCAGTTTAAGCAGACCCGCCATGTCGATGGCAGGGTCTGATATTTTTTCGGTAGAGAAAACCAGGATTTTCGCGCTTTTTTTAGCCATGTTCCGTGGTGTTAGATTTCGTTTTTACGCATGTAAATTTTGTAGTAACCGTTTTCTTCTAAGGTGCCAAGATAATCGTGGCCCTGTTTGTTGCACCATTTGGGAATGTCGACACGGGTTCCTTCGTCGGCAGATAGTATTTCCATGACTTCGCCTTCTTCAATTGTTCCAAGGGCTTTTTTTGCTTCGAGTAGTGGCCCGGGGCAGGCAGTTCCGCGTGCGTCAACCGATTTTGCTACCACTAAGTTTTTCAGTTCTTCGTTTGTCATTGTTTTTTAGTTTTAAGGTTTATAAAATATTTCTTCAAATAAGCTGGTCATCAGCCCGGTCACCGAGCGGAGTCGAACCGGTCACCGAGCGGAGTCGAGGTGCCGGTGTCATAAATTCTAAACCTCCACCTCTACTCCGCTCGATGTTCGGTTTATTAAATAAACAACTGCGCTGCACTTTCGCCGGCATCGGTTACAAAAGTGGCAGCACCGGCATAGCTCAGATGCGGATAGTCGATGAATTCTTCTTTCTTGAACCCCATCAGGCCCATCGACATTTCGCAAACGATGATTTCAACACCCAATTCGCCGGCTTGCTTGAACATATCGTCGAGCGAAAGCACATTATGTTTTTTCATCAGATATTTAATCATCATGGGACCCATCCCGGCCATATTCATGTTCGACAGTTTCAGCTTGTTCTTGCCTTTAGGCAGCATAATGCCAAACATTTTCGAGATAAAATCTTTTCCCTTGGCCGATTTATTCTTATCGCGCAAGGCTGATAATGCCCAAAACGAGAAGAAAATTTTCACTTTGGTGTCCATGGCTGCGGCTGCGAGCGAAATAATCATTCCGGCCATAATTTTATCGAGGTCTCCCGAAACAATGGCAATTGAAAGCTGGTCTTTGCGGTTGTTTTCGAGTTTTGCTAGTTTTTTGCCCATTTTATCGAGCTGAGCCTGCATCTGGCTGAGTTGTTGTTGAAGTTCTTCGTTCATATTTTTTGTTGTTATTGGTTTCACAATATTTATCAGAACAAAGAAAAGCAATTATCCAATAGAAAATCTGTTTTCAGATATGATGTGTGTTTTAAGGGAGTGTGATATAGGTCACAGTTTATTTGGTATTGAATTAACTCACCATCCACTTCCTCCCCAAAGATTTCTGCAAGTAAAAAGTCAATTTCGCAGTTTTGCCGAATATTCGTTTTATAAACAGAATCCCGCTCGATGTCAGGATACTATTCATACTATTTTTTCATGTTGATTATTTTCGTATATTGTGCTTTTATTTTGCACGATGAACCATAATTGCAGTTTTTGCGAACATAAATCAGCTGCGGCACTCAAACTGAGTGAGCAGGAGCTGGCTACCCAGTCGGCCAACTGTCTTACCGTTCGGTTCAAAAAAAACGATAATATTATCCGGCAGGGCACCTATTCCACCAATGTGGCTTACCTGAAAAGCGGGTTGGTAAAAATTCACATCGAAGGGCCTTACCACACACAGGTGGTGCGCATTGTGAAACCCCGCAATTATCTGGGCTTGCCCACAACCTTCGGCGATAAAATAAACCAATATTCGGTGAGCGCAATCGAAGAATCGGAAGTTTGTTTTATCGATATTGCCGTATTCAGGGAATTGCTTGGGCGCAATCCGGCTTTCAGCAACCAGATTCTGGTAGAACTATGTCGCAGCGAACTGGAGTCGTATCAGAAATGTGTGAACCGCACGCAGAAACAGGTGCGCGGTAAAATAGCTGATGTACTTCTCGATTTTTCCGAAAACATATACCATTCCGATAGTTTTCAGTTGCTTATAACCCAGGAAGATATCGGAAATCTGGTGGATGCAACCCGCGAAAGCGTGTCGCGTGTTTGGGCGGAGCTTATAAAAGATGGTGTGATAGGTGCCGATGGAAAGCAAATTAGCATTATCAATAAAGAGGCACTGCGCAATATGAGTCGCTTGGGTTAATTGTTCTCTAGTATCTCCTTACTGAATATTTCCATTCCCTTTCCGGCTTTTTCAACTATCCGCCTGAAGCGGTAATGCCTGGGAATAAACACATCGTTCGGGTCGATAAGGTAGCGTTGGCATGAATCGGGAATGAAATCAATGAGCGAAGCAGCCGGATATACCTGAAGTCCGGTGCCCGCAACCAGAAAAATGTCGGCAGTACGGGTTATTTCGATGGCGGTCTCAATCATGGGTACGGCTTCACCAAACCATACAATGTGCGGGCGAAGCTGCGCACCTTTCGGGCAGAGATCGCCGATGTCGAGCCGTTCTCCGGTCAGGCTGAGTACCAGATTTTCGTCGGCTGTACTTCGTGCTTTCTTAATTTCACCATGCAGATGCAACACCCGGGTACTGCCGGCCCGTTCATGGAGGTCGTCGATATTCTGGGTGATGATTTGTACCTCGAATCGCTCTTCGAGCCGGGCCAATGCACTATGTGCCTGATTGGGTTGTGCCGCCAGAATTTGTTTGCGCCGCTGGTTGTAGAATTCCAAAACCAGTGCGGGGTTTTTATTCCAGCCTGCCGGTGAGGCCACATCTTCGATGCGGTGGTTTTCCCACAAGCCGTTCGACCCCCTGAAGGTGGCAATGCCGCTTTCTTCGCTGACACCGGCACCGGTTAATACGACGAGACGTTTCATTGACTGTATATTTTTTGTTTTCCCGAATTTAGCACTTTTCTCAGAATACAATTTCAATTCCGTTCAAAAAACTATGGGTACTCCCAATAATTCCCTCGGGTGGATGTGAGTCGTGGTAGAATTTGTAATCGAAACTAAAACTGAGGTGTTTGTTTATCTTTAACCGCAGCGATGACTGTGACAAAATTCTGAAATCGCCAGGGTCGGCAAGAGCCGGCTGATAGTATGTGGTATGCACCAGCCGGGTCGTGTTACTTAGGTTGAGGCTGAACGACAGGTAATTGCTCAGACGATGGGTTTGGGTTTCAGCACCGGTGGTAAGGATTTCCCACTCAAACATGTACAGATTTCCGGCATATAGCCTGAAAATGTCGGTTTTCACAATGGTCCACCGGGGTCCTGCTCCTGCCAGAATGCGGTAGCGTATGTCCAGAATTTTATTGAATTGCCCCTGAACAAATGCTTCTGCGGTAAGAAATTGCATCAATTTGCGATTGTACCTGAAGTGTTGCGTCGAAGTATTGATAAATTCTTTACCATTACCTTTCGACAGACTATGATCGGCCAGAAGCAGAAACAGGTCTTTGTTTGTTTTGAACTGCGTATGCGCATAGGCATCAGACCTGAAAAAATCAACATCGGTTTTCTGGTAGGCAAGCGAAAATTTTAACTTACCGCTCCACCCGGTTGTATCGGTTTTTATTCTTTCGTCTTCGATGTTTAGTATCTGCGCAAGCAGGGGCTGAAATGCGCTTACAACAATAAGAATCGCGGAAACAATTATTGCTTTCAGGTGGGTCATTTACCTTTTCGCCACGAAAACAACGATTTGTGCTTTATCCCGCTTTCTACCATACGACTGCTTACGTAACGTACGTCTTCGATGGTGTAGAAGGCATTGGGGTTAAAATTGTGAATTATTGGAATCAGTTCTTTGAGGCTTGAGCGTTTTACGGTAAGAAATATCACATTTACCTGTTCTTCACGTCCCTGTGCGTTCATCCAGGTGAGGCCAAATCCTTTCTCCCTGAGTGTGTCAATCAGTTGTAACCCGCTCTTTGCAGTAATTATACGCACCACGACAGTTCCCATGGCCAACTTTTCTTCTATCAGCATACCAATGTAATTCCCTGTGGCAAAACCTGCAGCGTAAAAAACAAAATTCACCCAGTTATCGAGGTTGTCCATGATCTTGCTCACAGCAATAATCCAGATAAATACTTCGAAAAAGCCCAGAATAGGGGCCATAATCTTTTTACCGCGGGCAACCATGATAATTCTAATGGTACCAATAGTTACATCGCAAATCCTGGCAAGAAATATCAATACCGGGATAACTAAAAAATTCATCAGGTCGGGACTCATAGTCTGTAATTTTGATGCAAAAATAATAAGTGTTACCGAATTGAACATTCGATAACGCGTAAAATGTTTATAAAACAGGTTTTGGGCGTTTTATTTTATTGCCCTTTTAAAGATGTAGCGTGTAATAAAAATTCCGCTGTCATCATCTTTTCCACCATAGCTTTCAACACCGGTAACCACAAAAGCCAGTTCCCAGCCATCGGCAACCATCTGGTTGATTTTAGCAGATATCATGGCATCGTTCGAGGCAATATTCCTGAAATTAATACCTACGGCACTGAAAAAGTTCAGCAGCTTGGTTTCTTCGAATTTGTCGATTTTAATTTCATCGCGGCTGATATCACCCTGTTTGGAGTCATTTCCCTGAACGCGCATGGTGGTGAACATTCCCGGGTCAATTTTCTCCTGATGCTCTATTATTCGTGAACGGCCTACCCCCATGGGAATAATTGATTCAACACTGGTGATCACCTTGTATTCCTGAGCCATTCCGGTAATTGCAAGTAGCAGCGCCGCCGCAACCAGCAAAAAATGTGTAATTTTCATATTTTAGTTTTTATTAGTTACTGAATGGAACAAGCGTCCAAAATTTGTACCAGAACTGCATCGTGACAAGAAGCGGCAAAATCATCGGTTTTCATCTCCTTGGTGTTGTAAACCAGTTCATCGCGTGTATTTATATTCACCACATGCCCGCCTGCTGCACGCACTATGGCATGCCCTGCTGCTATATCCCACTCGTTAATAGCACCTAAACGGGCGTATATATTTGCGCTTCCTTCGGCAATCAGGCAGAATTTAAGCGAGCTGCCAATATGCAGGCATTCGGCGGAGCCGAACTGTGCGCTGATTCGTTTAACAAATTCTTCGGTCCTCGCGTTCATGTGCGATTTGCTGGCGACAATCCGAATGCCCGGCGTATCATTTTGGGTCGGCAGTTTTTTAATGTGCACCAGGGTTTTATCTTCGAGCAAGCAGGCTTTGAATGCGTGGTTACTGCCGTATCCAAACCAAATTTCGCTCATGGCAGGAGCAAAAATTACCCCAATCTCGGGAACAGTCTGGTGAATGAGAGCTATGTTTATGGTGAAATCGCTTCCTCCTCTGATGAATTCCTTGGTTCCATCAATCGGGTCAATCAGCCAGTAGGTTTCCCATTGTCTGCGCTCTTCAAAACCGGTCATTGCTTTTTCTTCACTCAGCACCGGTAAGCCGGTTTCCGAAAGTAAGTTTTCGATAATGCGACTGGCTGCAATGTCGGCATCAGTTACCGGACTCTGGTCGGTTTTATAGCCAACTGCAAGCTTTCCCCGGTAATATTTCATAACCTCCAAACCAGCTTCAATAGCCGCGGGAATGGCAAAATTGTGCATGAGTTCCCCGAATCGGGCTTCGTCGACTACCATTCTTCCTCAATCACCCGGTTTACGTTGTAAGCATTGGCCTGTGCTGTGGGCATTATCAGCATGTCGTTGATGCACACGTGTTTGGGTCTTGACAGTGCAAACAGAATGGCATCGGCAATATCTTCGGCATGCAGGGGCTCAAAACCTTTATATACTTGTTTTGCCTTGTCGGTATCACCATGAAAACGTACTTCGCTGAATTCGGTTTCGGCAAAACCGGGAGCTATCTGGGTCACTTTTATATTGTGTTTCAGTAAGTCGATCCGCATTGATTTCGAAAGGGCATCAACGGCGTATTTTGTCGCATTATACACATTTCCGTTGGGATATACCTCACGTCCGGCCATCGAGCCAATGTTAATGATATGTCCGTCGCCCTGCTCCTTGATAAGCGGTATCACTTTACGACTTACATACAACAAACCTTTAATGTTGGTGTCTATCATTTTTTCCCAATCGTCGGTGTTTCCATCCTGAATCGGGTCGAGCCCCGATGCCAGCCCGGCATTGTTAATCAGCACATTGATTTTTTTCCATTCTGCGGGCAGGCTGTCGATGGCTGCACTCACGGCATCACGGTCTCTGACATCGAAACATAGATTCATAATGCTGCAATTGTGCTTCAGCTTCAAGGTGTCCTGTAGTTCGGTCAGCCGTTGTTGCCGGCGGCCTGTAATGATAATCCGGTATCCATTCTTTCCGAGCAATTCAGCGGTCGCTTTACCAATTCCAGCAGTTGCTCCGGTGATTAGTACTGTCTGACTCATGATTAAAAGTTTTGGCTAAGGTATGGATTTTTTATGGGATGAAAGCGGAATTCATAGTAATAAAATAATAAATAATCAAAACGGAATTCTGGCAACAAACAAGTAATGTAAAGAAAATCAAAACATTACACCGGAATTTATAATCTTTGATTCGGAATGTAATTCGCACAAAATTGTGCCGGTCCTACAAAATATGTTGTAACTTTGTAGGTTATTATGGCAATGAGAAAGGTATTACTATTCATAGCGACGTTTCTGACGTTTACGGTGCAGCTGATGGCAACCCACAACCGCGCCGGTGAAATTACCTATCGACAATTGTCGAGCCTCACTTTCGAAATTACTATCATCACCTACACATCAACAGGCCCGAACTGGACAGCCGACCGTCCGACACTGGAAGTTTTCTGGGGCGACAACACGAGTGAATACCTGCCCCGTGTAGAAGAAGTTTTTCTACCCGACTATTACAAGCGCAATAAATATGTGGGCATTCACACCTATCCGGGGCCCGGAATCTTCGAGATTGTGGTGGAGGATCCCAACCGGAATTACGGGGTAGAAAACATCCCCAATTCGGTGAACACTTTGTTTGCCATCAGCACTACCATGCAGATAAATGCTGAACTGGGCGTTAACAATACTCCGGTTTTAACCCAGCCTCCGGTCGATAAGGCCGCCAAAGGACGTATTTTCATTCACAATCCGGGAGCCTACGACCCCGATGGTGACAGCATTTCGTATAAACTGACCATTTGTCGTGGCGATAACGGTGAGCCCATTACTGGATACACACTCCCCGAAGCCAGCCACTCAATTACAGTAAACGAAATAACCGGCGATTTGGTTTGGGATGCTCCCGTTATGGTTGGGGTTTACAATGTGGCAATGCTCATCGAAGAGTGGCGAAAGGGGATAAAAATCGGGCAGATTATCCGCGATATGCAAATCGAAGTATTCGATACCGAAAATAAACCACCGGTGGTAATCGCGCCTGATGTCCTGTGTGTTGAGGCCGGTACTTTTGTCGAAATACCGTTTACCGTGAGCGATCCCGATGGTGATTCACTAAAAATATCTGCCAACGGAGGTCCGTTTCTGCACCCTGATGGCGCGGCCCTTATCGACTGGCAATACGACGGAAACGGCCAGGCAAGCGGTGTTTTCCGTTGGCAAACGGTGTGCGGACATGTGCGCAGGCATTCGTACCTCGTGAATATTAAAGCCGAAGACATTACCAATCTGGTGAATCTGGTTGACATCAAGAATATCAACATTTTTGTTGTGGGCCCGGCTGTCGAAAACCTTCAGGTATCGCCCGGCAACGACTTCATTAACGTGAACTGGTCGGCCAATGTTTGCAGCAATGTTACCAGCTACAAAATTTACCGCCGTATAGGTCCCTCAGGATTTGTCCCAGACACTTGTCAGACGGGTGTACCGCCCGAAACCGGATATGTGTTGATAGATGAAGTAAGCGGAAACCAAACCACCAGCTATACCGACGATAATCATGGAGATGGTCTTGCCCAGGGATTTGAATATTGTTACATAATCACTGCAGTTTTCCCCGATGGTACCGAAGGTTATGCCTCCGCCGAAGCCTGTACGCCATTGGTAAGGGGTATTCCGGCAATTACCAATGTCAGCGTTTTGGTTACCGACAATCAGGTAGGACAAATGTATGTGGCATGGTCGAAATCTACCGAATTCGACGCAGTGGCAGCACCGGGGCCTTACAAATACCTTATTTATCGTTCCGAAGGCTTGTTTGGCGAAAACCTTCAGCTTATCGACAGTACCCAGCACATCGACGATACCATCTATTATGACTCGCAGCTGAATACCCGCGATAATCCGTATTCTTATAAAATTGCGTTTTATAACGATGAACCCGGTAACCGTTTTCTGATTGGAACACCCCATATTGCATCATCAGTTTTTCTGCGCCCTGAAGCCGAAGACAACGCCCTGATGTTGCATTTCGATAAAAATGTGCCCTGGCTCAATCAGGAATATACGGTGTATCGCCTGAACGAAGACACGCAGCTCTTCGATTCTATCGGAAGCAGTGCCACCAATACCTATCGCGACAGTAACCTGCAAAACGGTAAATTGTATTGTTACTACGTAAGAAGTACCGGCTCATACGGCATTTCCACTATTATAAACCCCATAATTAACCTGTCGCAGGAGAATTGTGCTGCACCCATCGATACAGTGGCTCCATGTGCTCCGTTGCTTACTGCCGTGAGCGAATGCGACAGCCTGTTCAACCGTTTGCAGTGGTCGTTTAACGATACCTGCTTAAACGACATCGAACATGTTGAAGTATATTACTCGCCTGTGCTCGATGGTATTGGCGAACTGATTTATTCCTCATCGGGAAACGATACGCTGCAGTTCAGGCATTATCCCAGTCTGGGAATGGCCGGTTGTTATTATGTGGTAGCTGTCGATTCTTTCGGAAATGTCAGCCCACGTTCGAACAGGGTTTGCCTCGACAACTGTACATACTACCGCTTACCCAATATTTTTACCCCCAATGGCGACGGCATCAACGATGTATTTACCCCGCAAAAACCGTATTATTTCATCGAAAAAATACGGATTACCATTCAGAACCGTTGGGGTATTGTGGTGTTCGAAACCGATAACCCTGACATAAACTGGGATGGACGATATTTTAAAAACAACCGAATGGTAAGTGATGGTGTGTACTTCTATGTTTGCGATGTTTACGAACAGCGGCTTACCGGCGAAACCGTACGCCACCTTACCGGATTTATCCACGTAATAACCGCAACCGAAACCAATCAGGTGGGTGAATGAGAACGCTGTTTACCATCGTTGTTGCACTTATAATTTCTCATGGACTGAATGCCCAGACCCCCGAAGTGTGGTATTTCGAAATTGAAAAACGGGCTGCTGCCGATATTCACGTCGCATTGGATTTGGCCGATAGTGCAGCGGTGTTATTTCCCAAGAACCTACACTTCGAAAAGCAGCGAATCGGCTTACTTTATCAGGCTTCGGACTATGAGCAGTTGTTGAAACTCAGCAGCGCACCGGGTTTGCGTAACATTCCTGAAATTGCCCGGTATTCAGCGCTGGCTGCTGCCCGTTTGGGCGATTATGCATTGTGGAAACAATGGTATACCCATTACCTGAATTTGTCCGGGGTGTATCAAGATGATGAGGAAAATGCAGGATTTGATTTTGTACAACATGGTGCGCCTGAAGTATGGTTGGAGTTTTGGAAGAGTTACCATCCTAACCCCGAAAAAAAACGACTGTGTACAGCCCGAAAAATGATTGATCAGGCAAAATGTTTTGAAGCTTATATGTTGTTGAACGATTCATCCCGACATAACTGCGAAGAATTGCTGCTGATGTCGGAGGCCCTGATGTGTATGGGCGATACACATGCTGCGCTGCGCATCTTGTCGAAAGCGGTTAAAAAATATCCGGACGATGCTAAGCTTAGATACCTCCATGCAATTGTGTTGTCCAAAATGGGCAGGCCCGCCCAGTCGTTTGCCTCGTTCCTGATATACATGAAGCAGGAGCCTTTTAGCACTACCGTGTGGCTCATGGCGGCCGTTGAAGCGAATAATTGCAATAAATTCAACGAGGCAATCGGCCTGTATCAACAATATATGAAATTTGTCGGTAATATCGATAATGCAGTTAGGTATCAATACGCTCAGGTGCTTATAAATGCAGGCGATCTGGCCGCAGCACTGTCTGTTCTTGACCAATTGATTGAGGCCGATGCTGCTTCTGTTGCTGTACGCGTCGACCGTGCCGGCGTCAGATACCGGCTGAAGCATTACGGAGATGCTTTTGCCGACTATATGATGGCGCTCGACGTAAGCCCATCTAATGGAGAAGCCTGGTTCAATGCGGGCTGGTGCGCCTATCAGCTGAACAATACCGAAAAAGCCTGCACATGCTGGCAAAAAGCATTACACAACAAATTTCCTGACGCCGAAGCTCCCCTCGAAAGGTATTGTAAATAGTCAAGCATTATTCGCAGGGCTTGTACATCCACACGAGATAAAAAGAAGATACCAATCTAGTCCGTAGGACTTGAACATCCATAAAAGAAGGAACAAAAGTACCCACTTGCCCGTAGGGCATTAACATCCATAAGAGAAAAAAGAAATCTGTTTTAAAACTCCAGCTCTGCACAATCGTCTGACACGCTAAAACGACACGTGGCACCAAACAACAACGGACGGTTATCGTCGATATGTCCAGCCGGGAAGCCGAAACACACCGGATAAGAGTACCCGGCCACATGTTCCGCGATAATCTGATAAGCGTTCTTCCCAAACGGGTTTTTGTTGTCGAGCATATCCGAAAACGACCCGACAATCAGGCCGGCCAGCTTGTCGAGAACACCCGAGTACTTCAGGCTGTGCATCATGCGGTCGGTATGGTACAGGTATTCGTTCAGGTCTTCGATAAACAAAATTCTACCTTCTGTTTCGGGAAACATCGGAGTGCCCAGCAGCGAATACAGCACCGAAAGGTTGCCCCCGGTGATGGCTGCCGATACGCTTCCGCAACGGTTGTTACCGTCAGCCGGAAGCAGATACGACTGGCCTTTACCCCGCAGCAGACCCAGCAGGTTACGCACCGAAACGCTGTCGGTATTTCCCAGCCCTTTCAGCATCGGGCCATGTATGCTGGCTATGTCCTGATGTTGTATCAAAGAATGTAACACGGTGATATCGCTGAAGCCCACCAACCATTTGGGAGACGTTTTCAAGGCTGAAAAATCGAGACTGGCGGCTATGCGGATACTGCCGTAACCACCCCTTGAACATAGTATGCAGCGCACCTCAGGGTTATTGATGGCTTCCTGCAAATCGGCCAGCCGCTCGGCATCGGTACCCGAGTACTGAAAATGTTGCGAGAGCAGGTGCATCCCAAGACCAACCCGGTAGCCACTCCTTTCGAGCAGTTCAACGGCCGGCTCTACCAGTTTCGGATCTATCTTTCCCGCAGGGCTGACTATTTGTATGAGATCGCCTTTTTGAAGCGGTGCCGGTATTATCATAATTCGTGTTTCAACATGTTTGCCGGGTAAAATTCATTAATTTTTAGTCACTTACAAAATTATGCTGCCTGTTTCATAACAGGTTGCTTCGGTTTCTCAACCCTCGCAGTGACCTCCAACACGTCTTTGCGAGCGCAGCGATCTTCCTAAACAGCGAAGTATTTATAATCACCCGCCGAATGCAGATTGCTTTGTCCTCGTGCCTCGTCCGCGAAATGACGGGTGGCCATTATCTCGACCCATTATCTCGACCTCGTTTGTAACGAGGTCGCATTTATACTAAGCATTTATAATGCGTCGACTGCAGTGCATCAGAAATTCACCAATAAACAAGTTCTGGTTACAAACGTGGAACAGACAACAGAGAGTTGTGGGAATGATGCATAGCGGTATTTACTCGAAAACCAATTTTTCGGTTTTAAGCAGTTTGCCTTTGATAAATAAATTGCATATATACACACCCGGCTTCCAGCCTTTGGTAGAAATGTCGGTTGTTTCGCCTGTAATGGGTATTTTACTTTGCAAGTGGCCATTGAGGCCTGCAATAATAATTTCGGCATTTTGATAGCTTGCGAGGCTGGTTTTTACTGTGAACCCGTTACTGCTTGGGTTGGGGAAGATTTGCATGGCAATCTGCTCAAACTGCGGAACTCGATTACCAAGCTCAATGTAAATGGTTTTGTTAGCGGTTTTCACACATCCGTCTTGTGTAACCATTACCTGAACATTATATTCGCCGGGGTCGGTGTAAGTGTGCACAGGGTCTTTTACATCATCGGTTTGCGAATCGCCGAAATCCCACTCCCAGCTATCGGCATAAGGGTTATTGTTATAGAGGTTAACCTCGGCTTCGCCATTATAAATATAAAAAGTATCAGCCCATGTGTTTATGCGTGGTTTAAGGTAATCGCAGCCGTTGTCGGGCATGAAGAGTTTTACGAGGCCTTTGGAACGTTTATCGGGGATTGGCGAATCGCCACCATAGTATGAAAACATACCTCCAACATAAAGTGTATCCCTAAATACCTTCAATGCAAAAATGGGACCATTAAAGGCTCCACCAATGCTATCCCACGACACACCATTCCAGCGTGTGAGAAATTGGAGATAAACATCACTGTTATAAATCATTCCACAGCCGGTGTATAAATCGCCGCGATAAATTTCCATGGCCTTTGGCCAGACAGTAGCCCCACAATAACTTCCCATGGAGTTCCATGAAAAACCATCCCACATAGCAACTGCAAC
>JAKQPY010000023.1:0-2438 GCA_029564465.1 Bacteroidota bacterium
AGCGCAATAGTGGAATCACCTTACGTATTCCACCAACCCATTTTTATCGAAATTTTGTGTCGAGTCAATCAAAATGTTTTGTAACTTTACACAGTGTATCGAGATGAACGATTTTTCGGAAAACCGTAAGAACACAATTCGGTATTTAAATATCGGCTTATGAAAAACAAAATTTTTGGAGTCTGCTTAGGTTGTCTCGTCGGATTCTCGGTATTTGCCCAGAATTTTGAAAACATTTTCGGAGGATATAAGTATCCGCTTTCGGTATATGCCGACGACACGCTGATTTTTAAAGGCTGTACAAACCTGATTAACGTTTTCCGCAACGACGGCTCTTTTGTGGAAAGCCACTATGTTCCCGGTTCGGTATATTCAATAAGCAAAGACACCTTAGGTCGTATGGTTTTCGGAGTTTCTGATAATGAAACCAGCTGTCTGGCCATATTCAACGGGCAGGAATGGTCGCAGTTTACGCAAGACGATGGTTTGCCAGAAGGAGAAATTGTGTCGCTGGCTTACGACCATAACAACAGTCTATGGCTTAGTATGGGCAATCCTGCCCGAATAGTAAAATACGACGGAATACACTGGAACGAGATATACGGTTTCGGCGACACGGTTACCATTGACTATACCAACGAGATTGTTGTTGACAGTTCAAATATTGTTTTCATAGGAATATCTCTTAACGGAGGTACATCATGGACTTATGGAGTGGTAGCCATAAATAACAATGATACTGTAATTTATAACTATCTTAATTCAAATTTTCAGGTGGCATTCAGGCGTTCTTCGTTTCTCGACAGTAACAACCATGTATGGTTCGGCGGTAGTTACAATAGTTTATATCGTTTTGATGGGACCACATGGCATAATGAAGCGCAGAATCAAATTTTCAATGCCGGCAATTCCTATTGTGCAATCAGCCAAAATACCAATGGCGATATGGTATTGGCAACGAGTTCAAAATTGTATGTCGGCTTCGGCAACAATTGGCAACAATATGGCCTTAGCGACGAACTGCCGTTCAATTTCATAATGGATGCTGATTGCGACACGCAGGGAAATTTGTGGGTTGTTTGTAGCAACAATAATAGTGACGATGATCCGCGACTCGGTGTTCTTAGCCGCTTGAACAATGGAGTTTTTGAACATTTTTCCCCGAATTCTTACATAGGCATTCCTAAAAATATTGTGTTTAACGGAAACCACGCATTTACTTGCGGATATGCAGGAAGCCAAACACCACTCACGGTGTACGATGGTGAAAATTGGAACATTGAGAAATTCGGTGAGGGATTTTACAATCAGAACACCAATGCAGTGGCCATCGACAGCTATGGGAACATCTGGATTGGTGCAGATACCTTGTACCGTATAGACCCTCAGAACCAGATACATCGCATTGACAGTCTCTGCGGTGATTCGCTCGGACGAGTGAACTGCCTTGCCGTTTCGGGCGACAAAATATGGCTAGGCGACTCGCTGAGCAGGCTGTATGAATACAGTGGCAGCGAATGGAACAAACTGAATGTACCGGAAAATATTAGCTTAAAATGGGCAACCCGCTTGCTTGTCGGGCACGAAAACGATTTATGGTTTGTTTCTGGAGGGAAAGCATACCGGTATCAGTCAGGAAATTGGACAGACCTCAATACAAGTTATGGATTTCCGACAGCGGAAGTAATTAATGATATCACCTTTGCCGGCGACAGCACCTGGTTTGCTACCCGGCATGGTCTGGCACTCATGTACAATAATGAATTGCATTTCATCTGCAACGATTCTACCTATTCATCCGGATACAGCGATTATTATACGGTGTATGCCGACAGAAACGGGAAGATTTGGGCAGGCAATCGCAAATGCGCAGTCAGTATTTTAGGGGATCAGCTGGAGTATGTTTATCCCGGCGGAGTAGAACAAGCGATTTATACAATCCGGGAAGATAACAGCAATAACCTCTGGTTTTGCGGGAGCCTGTCTCTGTCGAGTTTACACAATGGGTTGGAAGCAATCAAACCCTTCAGTCGCATGGATGAAACCCTGCAGGTTTACCCTAACCCGGCAACAGATGAGTTTTTTGTTGAGTTGCCGCAAGGTATTGATAGTGATGTGTTGGAAATTTATTCAACCAATGGAAGTTTGGTGTTGCAGCAAACTGTTGGCTTTGGAATTAATAGAGTTGATATTTGTGATTTACAACCGGGGATGTATTTGGCGAGGCTAAAAAACACGGGGATGGCGGCTAAACTGGTGGTACAATAGAAAATTCCTGTTTTACGAAAACCTCAGCAAATTAAGGTAATAAGGGAGTGTTATTGTAGTCCCGGGGTAGTAAAAATCCTGATAAAAGCTTTTCTACAAGTGGAATAAAGAATTTGCGCGCTTATTTTACTTTATCGCCATCGTATCCCCATTTTATGTAGCACGCACCC
>JAKQPY010000036.1:0-25808 GCA_029564465.1 Bacteroidota bacterium
AGTGACTCCGAAGGGACTCGAACCCCCAACCTTCAGAACCGGAATCTGACATTCTATCCATTGAACTACGGAGCCGGAAAAATTTGCTGACAAAAATAATGAAATCTTGCGAACATTGTTGGGAAATTGCTATTTTTAGCCATGATTTTTTGAGGTTTGACACAAAGGGCTTTCATACTATTGTTTTTTATGCTTTGCGTGGGTGCAGCAGCGCAGGCACAATACACCCGCGTCGACACGCTGGCTGCCGATCCCTACGATTTCTGGATGGCTGCCGATACGGGTAACCTCGATATGGTGCGTCTTTGTGTCGAAAAAGGTATTTATGTAGATGTTGCTTTCGAAGATAATGTTACTCCGCTGATGCTGGCAGTTCAGTCGGGGCACCTCGAAATTGTAAAATACCTCCTGTCGAAGGGAGCCAATCTGAATGCCTGTTCCGATGCGGCTAAAATCCCTGTACTTACCAGTGCAGTGGTAAATAACGACTTATACATGGCCGAACTGCTGATTCGTCATGGCAGCCGCATTGCACAGGTTGATGCGTATGGAATGCAGGCGCTGCATTATGCCGCGTCGTACGGGTTTTACTATATGGCCGACATGCTCCTGTATTATGATGCCCCCGCAGATGAACCCGATTCTTCGGGAAATACTCCGTTGTATTATGCAGTAATATCTGGTGATACGGCAATTGTTCAATTATTGGTATCAAAGGGTGCAAGTCTGCAACATTCAGGCGAAAACCTTGGCACCATGATGCACACTGCTGCACAGAGCAACAACTTCGAAATGGTGAAGTTTCTGTATCAGGCAGGCCTTTCGATCGAAACTAAAAACGAGTCGAACCTGAGTGTTTATGATGAATTTACTATACAGGGGAATCCTGAAGCACTGAATTGGCTTGCAGGGCATGGTCTTGGTCCCAGCGACAGCATTACCCGGTATTTTAACACCCGGAATCTGTCAAATATATCAGGAAACCGCGAAGTAAAAAAAATGATTAAGACAAGCGGAATAAAACCCCTTCGCAGGCCCTATTTTAATTATCTCGGAATTGCTTTTCAGATGCCATTTAATCTGGATGATATTTTCCTTGGCCTTAAAACCGACTTATACGACACACGCTACGGATTACAATTTAGCCTTGGAGCCATGATCCGACCGGGAAGTAAGGCTGTTTGGGTTGAGCAGAATGCCGGGGTGTATTATCAGTTGTTCGAAAGCCGGTATTGTTTTTCGGCCGGTGTGTACAAGCATTTTCGTTTGCCGCAGCGCCTGAATTTTCCGGTGCATCTGGTATTGGGTGTGGATCAGGTTTTTACCGATGGAAAATATAAATCCATCGAGGGGAATAATCCACCTTTTTTAATTGTAAGCCCCACGGCGGGCATTTATGTTAAATTTAATAAAAACAGCGGTTTGCAATTAGCCTATTCCTATATGCCTCTGCATGTTGCCAACATCAGTCCGCACCGGATCAGCCTGGGAATACGCACCTCTATAAACATAAAAGGTCACAAATCGGATTTCGACAATTACTATATCATTAAAGAATGAGATATTTTGTTTTTATCGGCATAATTCTGTCTGTCTTTGCGCTTTCGTGCCGCGATCAGATTTACTACACGGGCGACGATGTGAATTGCTTCGAGTGTTATGTCGATTATCCCGAAACCGGATATCTGGTGATTGACTTCACGCTTGATGACGACAACAAGCAAATTCCCATCACGGTATTTTCAGGAAAGGTCGATCAATCCCCGGTTGTTTACCATGCGGTGTGCGACACCACGCCATTATATCTCGAAGTTCCCATGAACGGTTATTATTCGGTGAAAGCAGCTTACAAACATGGCAACGATTCGGTTTATGCCATCGACAACGGTAAATTTGAAGCTAAACTGGTTGTGGGTTTGTGCGACGAAGATTGCTGGGTTATCACAGGGGGAGAATATAAAGTTGAATTGGTTTACTGAAGTAAATTGTTTATTTCGTCTAAATTCCTGATAAATCGGTATTTCAAGTGTTTGAAAGTCATAAAAATATGTTAATTTTATAGGGTTGATGCAAACTTATTATCCGGCTTGTGTCATTCTATTTATGAAACTGAAAAACAAATCAATTAATAAATCAAACTTATGATGCGATCAATTTTACTTAGTATCGTAGCCATGGGCATTGCAATTTGCTCTTTGGCACAAACAGGTGATGTAATCAGCCTGTCGCCATCACAAACAAAGACTGAGATTCAGGCTGTTGCTCCTGAGTTTTTACGTCTTGAAACAGCCATCGACCAACTACAGGTTGATGCTGTGCAGACTACCGCAGGGCAATTTATCAGTCTGGGTTTCGAAGGAATGTCACCTTCGGCCAATATTGGCAAGCCAAACCTGCCCTTACTGACCAGTCTGGTTGAAATTCCTTATGGAGCCAATGTTGAGATTCATATTATTGATTACACCGAAGAAGTAATCGACCTTGATGAACTAGGTTATTCTGCGAAAATATCCCCGGCCCAGCCTTCATACAGTAAAAGTGAAGACCCTGCTTCGATACAGTATATCTACGATGCAGCATTTTATGCTCAAAATCAATTCAACGAAGATCCGCTGGTTGAGTTTGAGGTTTCCGGTATCATGCGAGGGGTGCGTTTTGGCGTGGTTAAGATTTGTCCCTTCCATTACAACCCGGTTGAAAATACCCTGATTGTGTACAACAACCTGAAGTACGAATTGATTTTTAATGATGCTGACTTTGCCACCACCGAGCTCATGAAGGATAAATATTATTCTCCCGATTTTGCCATGGCCATGAGCCAGTTTATAAACTATCAGGCACCGGCTGCAAAAGACACCTACACACAATACCCGATAAAATATGTAATTGTTGCCAACCGCGCTTTTCAGGCTACCTTACAACCGTTTATTACATGGAAGCGTAAGTCGGGTTACAATGTAATCGAAGCCTATACCGATGTGGTAGGAACAACCAACACAGCCATTAAAACCTATCTCGAAGGGCTTTACGATGCAGGAACAGCCGGCAACCCGGCGCCCAGCTATGTGCTGATTATCGGTGACCACAGCGGAACATACAGCATACCGGCATTTGCTTCTACGGCAACTACACCCGCCAGCGACCATATTACCGACTTATATTTTGGAACCTACGACGGCTCCTCTGATATGATTCCTGATGTTTATCTTGGAAGAATTTCAGCCGAATCGACAACCGAATTGCAGAATGCACTAAATAAAATTATTCCCTACGAAATGTACACCATTCCCGATGGAAGCTATCTGAATAAATGCATGCTTATTGCCGGGGTTGATGCAACCTATGCCAAATCGCACGGAGATGGTACTATTTATTACGGGATTAACTATTATTACAATACTGCGCACGGTTACAGTAATATTTACGCCTACTATCACACATATACCTCAGGTCCGTATAGTGTGATGAGTTCTGCAAGTTCTGCTGCTGATGCCAGTGTGCGTTCAAGATTTACCGAAGGGATAGGTTTTGGTAATTACACGGCCCACTGCAGTCATGATGGATGGGCTGATCCCACTGTGGCCCGGTCAGATATTGCCAATTTTAACAATCCGGACAAATACCCCTTCCTTATTGCTAACTGTTGCCTTTCGTTTCAGTTCAATCAGAGCGATGCTTTTGGCGAAATGATACTTTATGCTGCCAATGAGGGTGCAGTGGGTTACATAGGAACCAGTAACAGTTCTTATTGGAATGAAGACGTGTACTGGGGCATCGGAAAAACAACCCTGGCTATCACCCAGGCTAATGTAACCGCCCATACTCAAGCCAACACGGGCATAGGTGTATACGATGGTATATGGCACGAAATGCCCACTCAAACTTTTTCAAACTGGTTTTATACTGCAGGACAAATGAATTTGTGCGGAAATCTGCAGGTGAATGCCAGCACATCGACTTACAAAAAATATTACTGGGAAATCTATCACGTAGTTGGCGATCCCTCGCTCATGCCATATAATACCGAACCTGAAACACTAAGTATCAGCTATGGAGGTTTGTCGGTTGGGTCGAACTCACTTACGGTAACTACCGAGCCATACACTTATGTGGCTATTTCGCAAAACGGTGTTTTGTGGGATGCAGAATGGTCGGGAAGCGGTACCAGTGTTACCCTGTCGTTTACGGCTATTGCCAATACAAATGCAGTAGACATTGTAGCCACCAAACAGGACAGGGCAGCCCATATCGCAACCATTACCCCGGTTTCAACCGAGCCCCCTGTGGCCAATTTCTCGGGAACACCCACCACCATTATGGAAGGGCAGAGTGTAGCCTTCACCGATTTGTCGCAATACGCTACCGGTTGGTCATGGAACTTCGGCGACAGCCAGACTTCGACCACCCAGAATCCTTCGCATGTTTACACCACGGCTGGAACCTACACAGTAAGTCTTACTGTTACCAACCCGAACGGGTCTGACACCGAAACCAAAGTGAACTACATCACCGTAACTCCCTATGTGGTAGTTCCGGTGGCTGCATTTACTGCCGATGTTACCAGCACCTGCATTGGTATCGTAAACTTCACCAACAGTTCGGTTGATGCCAGCTCCTACCTCTGGGATTTTGGTGACGGAACCACTTCGACCGATGCCAATCCGACCCATGTGTACACCACCAGCGGTAGCTTTACGGTTAGCCTTACCGCTACCAACAGCTATGCTTCGGATACTGAGACAAAAACCAACTTTATTACTGTCAGCCTGCCGGCATCGCCCACCACCACCGGTGCATCGAGTTGCGGCCCGGCCAGTTTAACCCTTACCGCTGCCGGCTCGGGAACCCTCGCATGGTACAGTGCAGCTACCGGAGGAACTCAGGTAACCACCGGAACCAGTTACACGCAAAACTTTACGGCTACCACCACCTATTATGTCGAAAATCAGGTGACTAATATGGTTTCGTATTATGCCGGTCCGGCCAACAATTCAATCGGTGCAGGCGGGTATTTTACCAGTGCCAATGCACATGGCTTGTACTTTAATGCAGAACAGGCATTCGTTTTAAAATCAGTATATGTGTATGCATCGACCACCGGAAATAGAACGATTACACTTAAAAACAGTGCCGGTACAACAATAGCTACAAAAACAGTAAACATTACATCAACCACAGGCCAACGTGTAACACTTGATTTTAATATTCCCGTTGGAACCGGATATCAGTTGATGGGTCCAACTTCACCAAACCTATACCGCAATACTGCCGGAGGTAATTATCCTTACACATTGGCCGGGGTGTTGAGTATTTATGGTAACTCTGCCAACGACCTTGCATACTACTACTATTTCTACGATTGGGAAGTGCAGATTAACCAACCCTGCATCAGTGCCCGTGTACCGGTAACTGCCACCATCAATACTATTCCCGCCGATGTTACTGTAAGCGGTGGAGGAACCGTATGCGGAACCACTGCTACACTTACGGCTACCGGAGGTACCGGAGGAACCATATATTATCAGGGAACCACCAACAACGGTACCAGCACGACCACGGCATCGAGTACCCAGACCGTTTCGGCCAACGGAACCTATTATTTCAGGGCTCAGTCTGCAGCCGGTTGCTGGGGAAATCAGGGCAGTGCCACTGTTACTCTGAACACACCACCTACTGCGGTCAGCGTATCGGGTGGAGGAACACAATGTGGAGGCAGCATGACACTTACCGCTACCGGTGGAACCGGTGGAACCATCTACTGGCAGGGGACTACCAGCGGTGGTACCAGTACAACCACAGCATCGAGTTCACAGACGGTTTCGGCAAGCGGAACCTATTACTTCAGGGCACGTTCCTCGGCAGGTTGCTGGGGACCCGAGGGCAGCGCCACGGTGACAATTAATGCCGTACCGGCTGCTGTTACCGTTTCGGGCGGTGGTAACTTCTGTGGTGGAACCACCACGCTTACGGCTACCGGAGGCACCGGAGGCACCATCTACTGGCAGGGAACCACCAGTGGTGGCACCAGCACGGCAACGGCTTCTTCATCGCAAACGGTGAGCAGTTCAGGCACCTACTATTTCAGAGCACGTAATGCTGATGGTTGCTGGGGCACCGAAGGCAGCGCCACCGTGACCATTAATACGGTACCCACTGCAGTGAGCGTTTCGGGCGGTGGAACACAGTGTGGTGGCAGCATGACACTTACGGCTACAGGCGGAAGTGGCGGCACCATTTACTGGCAGGGAACCACCAGCGGTGGCACAAGCACCACAACAGCTTCTGCATCGCAGTCAGTTTCAGCCAGTGGAACCTATTACTTCAGGGCACGTTCCTCGGCAGGTTGCTGGGGACCCGAAGGTAGTGCCACGGTTACAATTAATGCGGTTCCCGCTGCAGTAACCGTATCGGGGGGCGGTTTATATTGCGGAACCAATGCTACATTGAGTGCAACCGGTGGTGCCGGTGGTACCATCTACTGGCAGAACACCACCAATAACGGAACCAGCACCGCAACAGCCTCTTCGTCGCAAACGGTGAGCACCAGCGGAACTTATTATTTCAGGGCTCAATCTGCCGCCGGTTGCTGGGGAGCACAAGGCAGTGCTACTGTAAGTATTAATCCTGCTGTTTCGGTCGATTTGAGCATGACCGAAGAATCAGCCCCAGGAGCAAACGACGGTACAGCAACCGCAACGGTTACAGGTGGCACCTCACCGTTCAGCTATGCATGGACATCTCCGGCAACGGGTAATCCTGCCACCGGTCTGGCTGGTGGATATTACTGCGTTACCGTGCAGGATATGGCCGGTTGCACAGCAAGCGATTGTATTACCATAACCGTTGCCAACCAGCCCAACCCGCCCACAGCGCTGTTTACAGCCGATGTGGTTGAAGGTTGCGGAAGCGTAACGGTGTATTTCTCCGATTTGAGTACCAACAATCCGAACTCCTGGCAATGGCAATTCGGCGACGGAGCCACATCGAATGAGCAGCACCCATATCACACATACACAGGAGCCGGTCAGTATACAGTTACCCTTACAGTTGGCAATACCGATGGCAGCGACGATCTGACCATGACAAACTATATCACCGTTTGGGCCAATCCGTCGGTTGTTCTTTCGATGACACAGGAATCGGAAGAGGGTGCTGAAGATGGAACTGTTACTGCCAGCGTTTCGGGCGGTACTGCACCATTTAACTATATGTGGGATGCTTCCGGAACCGGAGCAAGTTTATATAACCTTAATGCAGGTCAGTATTGTGTGACCGTTTCCGACGCCCACAATTGCTCTTCGACCGGCTGTGTGATTGTAACTGTTGCCACGGGTAACAACGCTCCGGAAGCTACATTTACATTCTCTTCGGCATCTTATTGCGTTCCGGCCACCATTTCGTTCAGCGACCAAAGCACCAATACACCCACGTCCTGGTTCTGGGAATTTGGCGATGGAGCTACTTCGAACGAACAGAATCCTACACATACCTATCAGGTAGCCGGCATCTATACGGTGAGTCTGACCGTGACCAATGACTATGGCAGCGATAGCTACGAATGGGTTGATGCCGTGGTAGTGAATCCTCTGCCCTTGATTGAAGTTACAGTGAGCAACGCTTCAGGTGAAACCATTGCCGATGGATCTGCCATGCTGAGTATTGTTGGTGGAACACCGCCTTACAGCATCTACTGGTCGAATAATACTTCGGGTAGTTCTATGATTAATGTTCTCCCGGGCAACTATTCAGTAATGGTTGTTGACGGCAACGGTTGTATTGTAACCACACCGTTTGTAATCGGCTGGGAAGTTTCGGTATCTCCGGTGGTTGTTCCGGCAATGAATGTGTATCCCAATCCGGCCGACAGCTACATTGTAATCGAGAACACCGGATTCACAGCCAAGGAAATCTTTATTACCGATGTTCTTGGTAAAACAGTTATGAAAGTGAATGTGGTTTCGAATGTGACCCGCATTGATGTTTCTTCGCTGAATTCGGGCATATACTTTGTTTCGACCAATAACAATTCGAAGAAATTTGTTCAGAAGCTTGTGGTGAAATAAGCTTCCGTTATCAAACGAATTAAAAAAGTTGCCGTGAAAGCGGCAACTTTTTTTGTGTAATTACCAGGCCTGATTTTACACACTTAACGGGATAATGTCTTTTGGTATGTCTCAACGGGCACCTCGGCTCCACCTCGGCTCCATCTCGGCTTCGCTCGGTGACCATTTCTGTGACCGGCATATTATTTAAATAATGCATTTTCGCCAATTCCCGGTTTTGCCCGCAGGGCATAAACATCATTAAAAAACAAGGCAAATAAAACCGTGTTTCCCGTAGGGAATCAACATCAAAATTCTGAGGTTAATGTCCTACGGACAATTAATCCTTTTTAAATGCAAGTCTATCGATGTTGAAGCCCTACGGGCTAAATACCATTTCAGGGAGAACTTTGGTTAAGCGTACTCTATCACAATGGAAATTGAAAATACAAACTTTCATTAACAACGTAATGACAAGTAATGAAACCACTTTTTTTAATGCCTGATTTTACAGAATACGAGTCGTGTAATGGCGGTACGAATCCAGACCTGAAGTTGCCACCGGCTTATATCTGAATATTCCGAAAACCGAAGACCCGCTGCCACTCATTGCGGCATATACAGCCCCCATCCGGTATAATTCTGTTTTTATGGAAGCCAGTTGCGGGTATTTGGCAAATATTCCCGATTCAAAATGGTTTTTGATGAACTGCGGCCATTCTTTTTGGGGTTTTGAAAGCAGGCTGTTCAGCGAAGGGCAGGTAGAATCGGGTACGCAATGCTGGTATGCCTCAGCGGTTGAGACGTGAATATCGGGCAGAACCAATACTACATATGTGTCTTTTAAATTGATGTTGTGCAGCGTTAAAATATTTCCCTTTCCTGAAGCGATGGCGGGTTTATTTTTAATGAAGAAAGCACAATCCGACCCGAGTTCTGCTGCATGCCCTTCGAGTACTTCGTCGCTGAGTTGCAGATCGAATATTTTGTTGAGCATGATCAGCGTAAAAGCAGCATCCGACGAGCCACCACCGAGTCCGGCTCCAATAGCAATGTTTTTGTGCAGGTGCATTTTTACACCACCAGTACGGTATTGCCGCTGCATAATTCCAAATGCCTTAACGCACAAATTTTCACCGGCATCACCCGGAGGAATATTCCCGCTGAGCGAGAAACTGCATGAAGTATTCGCTGAATCAGGTATTATTTCGAGAATGTCGCAATAGGCAACCGGCAGCATCAGGCTTTCGATATTGTGAAACCCATCGCTTCGGCGCGAAACAATGTGCAACCCCAGGTTTATTTTTGCGTTCGGGAAACAAATCATAGCAGGTAGGCTTTCCGTATTAATTGTGCTTAGGTTCTAAGGGCATGTGTTTCTTTATCATGTTCAGGAATGAATTCTTATCGATGGGTTTTACAATATAATCAACAAATCCCGTGTCGATGCATTCATTTTTAATCAATTCGCTGATGTAGGCAGTCTGGGCTATGAACTTTGTTTGAGGGCTTAAAGGCATTAATCCTTTTGCCAGAGTTATACCATCTTCGCCATACAGTTTTATATCCATCAGAACCAAATCGATGGGCTGGTTCTGCCCGAAAATATCGTAAGCTTCGGTTCCGCTTCGTGCATTCAGCACCTCAACTCCCGTTTCGCTCAAGAATTCGTTGATGAGCAGCAGGTTTTCATCCAGGTCGTCAACAACAAGAACACGGCGGGTCGACAAGTTGACTTTGGTGCTGATGATTTCTTTATCATCGGTTGCAGATTCTCCGCTTGCAAACGGCAGGCTTATCGAAAATGTTGAACCTGCACCGGGCGTTGATTCAACCGAAATACTTCCTCCCAGCAATTGGGTTAAGCCTTTACAAATGGCCAGACCCAGCCCGCTGCCGCCATATTTACGCGTTAAATTTTCTTCGGCTTGACGGAAGCGTTCAAAAATTATCGACTGTTGTTCTTTGCCGATACCGATACCACTGTCCTTAACAAACATTATCAGTTTATTGGTTTCTCCGATATAGTAGCCAAGTTCGATGGTGCCGGAATGGGTAAACTTCTCGGCATTCGATATAAAGTTGAGCAAAATCTGCTTCAACTTATACTCGTCGCTGAAGATTATGTCGAACCCATCAGGCAGGGTTTTGCTGCTCGAAATTTGAATGGGTTTTCCCGATTTTCTGACCGACTCTGTAAGAATCAGTTCCAGATTATCAACCACGGGATTCAGATGAAAAGTACTCAGGTGCACCTCTTCAACTCCCGATTCGATTCTCGACAAATCGAGCACATCGTCGATGATGCGCATCAGCTGATGCCCGCTTCCCTGAATTACCTGCACATATTTGTTCCGGGTTTCGCCGCTTAAATCATCCTGACAAAGCAGGTCCGAAAAGCCCAGAATACCGTTCATCGGAGTCCTTATTTCGTGCGACATATTCTGCAGGAAGGCTGTTTTCAGTCTGTCGCTTTCTTCCGCTTTTTCGCGGGCTTTTATCAAATTCTGCTCAGTTTCTTTCAGGTTACTGATGTCGAAATAGAGAAACACAATCTGGTTGGTGCTGAACCGGAAAAAATGCAGTTCCACAAATTTTTGAAAAAACTTAGAGTAAAATTCGGTTTTTGCCGCTTCTCCGCTCACCAAAACCCGCTGGCTGATACCAAAAAGTAAAGGTGCTATTTTGGGATCAACAAATTCATTCAGGGTTCTGATGTTTGTGTCGTACTGATTCAGCTTGACAATTGCGTTGGCGGCTTCGTTGATTTCGATAATTCGCAGGTCTGTCACGCTGTTTTTTGTCCAGATTCCTTCGAGCAGTAACATGGGTTGCGCCAGTTTCGAAATGATTCTAAAATACTTTTCACTGGTTTTTTGCAGTTCCTCGTTTATCAAAAGATACTCTTCGCTCAGCATTTTATAGCTACGCTCCTGATCGGTTATCTTATTGATGATTTTGTTTTTTCGCTCAATCTGGCGATAAACTGCCGAATAAAGCAGTACTGCCGCGCCAAAAACATACAACCAGCCTTTTATGGTTTGAATGCGTGTTACCAGGATGGGGTCATCAGTAATCTGCAAAAGCAACATATCACTGAAGGTTATATACAGGATGCTGGCGATCAAAAATATGAGCGGAATTTTGATAACCGTCCAGTTGAAGTATTTTTTCATACCTAAGCGTTCAAATGTATTGATGCAAATGTACCGAAAAACAACGAAGACGCGCAAGTATTTGGTTGATAGGGCAAAAAAAAACTGCCATCAGGCAGTTCATTCAGTTTAGGGATTCCGTTTTTTAAAAGGTTTGCGGTTTTGATCGTATTCCTCTTTGGGTAACGATTCCTTAACCACAATCACTGAATTTCCAAAATCGGTTTCATTCAGTTCCTTAATGGCCTCGCGGGCTTCGTCGTCGTTTTTCATTTCGACAAAACCATACCTTTTCGAGAAGCCGGTTGTTTTGTCCATAATAACTTTCGAAGAAATTACTTCACCAAACCTGCTGAACAGTGCTTGCAAGTCTTCGCTGGTGGTTGAGGCACTGAGCTTTGCGACAAAAATGTTCATAAAATCAAAAAATTAATTGTTAATAATGCAACAATAGATTAACAATGTATCCTCATGGTGATTGGTTGATAATACTACTGTTATTTGCAAAGATAACGTTTTTATAATACAAAAACAAAAATCAAATGGAAATATCACGCTGCAGGAGCAACAGAAAGGAATGTGCCTCGAAGCCGTATCTGATATCAGCCGGCCTTTTTGCTAATGCAACGCCCTAGAAAAATAATCGCAGAAGGTCATTCTGGCAAGTATTTTTGTCGTAGCTTTACAATTTCTAAACAACGAAAATTAAACGCAGGCTTTGTTTTATAACCGGTGCCAATTCAGGTATTGGCAAGGCATGTGCCATTCAGTTAGCCCGATTGGGATGGCGTGTATTGATAGGAGTCCGCAACAGGGAACGGGGTATTGCGGCACTACGCGATATTCAAAATCAATCCGGCTCCGATTGGGTGGAATGTATCGAAATCGATATGTCGTTGAAGTCTTCCATTGCCGGTGCATGCCAGCAAATAACTGACCGTTTCGATACACTGGATGTATTAATTCACAACGCGGCCGATTTCGACATAGCCCGAAAGAAACCAGCATTCACCACCGAGGGTATCGAAACTGTGTGGGCAACCAACCACATAGGACCTGTTTTTCTCACCAACCGGCTATCAGCGCTTTTGCGCAGGAGTGAACAGGGTCGTATTATTACTGTGGCATCGCAGGGGCTTATGTTGCACCCGCGCCTGCAGGTCGATCTGGCCGACCCGGAATTCAAACAGCGTAATTACAGTGTGCCACAGGCCTATTACCAATCGAAACTTGCGCAGCTCATGTACACCTATTGGCTGGCCGAAAACCTTGCTGATACTGCTGTTACCGTTAATTGTGTCAGGGTAACCAATGTGAAAATCGACATCAGCCGCTATCCAAATCTGTCGGCTTTTATGAAATTTCTGTACTCAATAAAGAGCCGGTTTTCGATTTCGCCCGAACAAATGGCAAACACCTATACTTATCTTGCCTCTTCGCCCGAGCTTAATACCTGCTCAGGAAAATACTTTAACGAGAAAAACATGGTGGTATCTTCTTCGCCCTATAGTCTGCACCCGAAAAACATCGAAGCTGTAATGACACTTACCGCTAGCTATATGATCTGAAACAGCCGGGGATACTTTCCGCATGGCGTAGCAGGAAGCTTTTACCAATTGCCATCGGCTAAAACATTCGGAATCTAGCAAGCTATAGAAATCAGGTTACTCCAGCTTATTTTGTTAAAAATTACACACCAAAATTGTTGCTGGTAGCAAATAATTTTAATTTTGTTCAAATTTGAGAATCGGATGCAGATTGCTTATCAGTCCATAAACATTAGCGTAACAGCAACATGCCCCCGACATCGGTTTTTATTACAATAGATTAAAAGAGTGCAACCAAATTTATGCAAAAAACACATTTTCATTCCATCGACGCATTACGGTTCTTTGCTTTTCTGAAGGTGTATCTCCTGCACGTTCCCATTCAGGGTGATTTTCCTGTATTTGCCTTCCTTAAAAGTGGCGGGGGTATTGGTGTTTCTTTCTTTTTTGTATTAAGCGGATTCTTAATCACTTACCTGCTGGTGCTCGAAAAAAGCAGCGAAAATTACATCAACCTCAAAAAGTTTTTCGTCAGGCGGGCGCTGCGTATCTGGCCGTTGTTTTTTCTCATGGTGCTGATAGCTTTTCTGCTTCCCTTCGACTTCAAGCAAGCCATTGGGTTCCACATGGTAGGAGGGGGCTACGACTTCGACTGGCGGTATTCCTTCACATTCTTGGAAAACTATAAAATGTTAATGGCCGACAATTTCCCTAAAACAACACCGCTTCCGGTTTTTTGGTCTCTCTGCATCGAAGAACATTTCTACCTGCTGTGGATGATCTGCATGTTCTTTTTGCCGGTAAAGCACATTTTCAAATTCCTCATTTCGTGTTTCTTTATTTCGTGGATTGCCCGTTTTGCAGAACCCTTCATCTTCCACAACACGATGATTCACACCAACGATTTGTTTACCAACCTCGACTGTTTTGCCGGTGGCGGAATACTGGGTTATGCCATGGTGCTGCATAAAGAAAAATTCACCAGCTTCGTTATGCACATCCGCAACGAAATCAAATGGGCGGTGGTGGCAGTGGTTGTCCTGGTTGTTATTTTTCAAAAAACACTGCTGCCCAACGATGCCGGAACCACAATGGCACTATTTCGCCCGACGATTATAGCCATGCTGTTTGCGGCTTTGATTGCGGTTTTTTTACCCGAGAACTCCGGAGTGCAAATAAAAAGCAAACTATTGTCCTACCTCGGGGTACGCAGCTATGGCTTATATGTTTACCACATCATTGTTATTCATGTGAGTTTTCAATACTGTCTCGACCATGGCATCGCCATCAACAACGGGTTCATTCTATCGGCCTATATCCTTTTCACGCTCGGGGTTTCGGTGTTGCTGAGTTCCCTTTCATACAAATATTTCGAGATGCCATTCCTCAAATTCCGAAACAGCATGTTTTTAAACAAACTACTAGCGTCCAAATCTCCAAAACCCTGAAACCGGGCACGCGGGCATTTGCACTAACGAAATTTTCAACTAATTCCCCATCCGGTTCACTCGAAGAAGACTCGGATGTGACGAATTCCCTATCCCCACCACTCCGATATACGAAAGCCATCAACAGCAAAAAAAAACTCCCGGTTTCTACCAAGTTCCAAAACTAATCTATAAATTTACCCTCTAAACAAAACTGCTTATGCAATTTCTTTCGTTTGTAAACAATGAAAACCGGCAATATATGTAAAGCTTTTTCTTATGAAGAAAAATTTGAAAATATATGATAATGAGGTGATTGGGAAAAGAGAGGTAAGGTTATACGCGAGTTATCAACAAGGCGAAAAAAGACAGCGACAACGAAAATGACAGAGAAAATGGTTTGAGAATGAAAGACAAAATGACAATGAAAGAGAATAGATTTAGTTTTTTTTCCGACCTGCAAGAAAGAAAAGCGGAGAGCCAACCCACATTTGGCACATTGCCTTTTGCCCGAAACACAAGCCAATGCTTCGCAAAAGTCAAAGAGCCAATTTTTGCAATCGCTGATTTTAAACAATAATAAATGTGGAGCCAGAAACCACATAAATAAAGGGGCGTATCTGAAAAGCCAAATGAGTAAAGTATCTTTAAAATTTTAAATATGAACAAAATACATGTACTGTGTAAAACACAATTTAACCTTATTTCTGACAATGATTCTGTTAGTTGGGTTCAATTCTATGAGATTCCTACCAAAAATATTAAGCATGGAGATATCATATATTTATATATAGATTCTACAAAGTCACCTTATTTGCGAGGAATTGTTCTAGGTATTTACAAACCAAGTCCAATGCAAATATTAAATAATCAAAAAAACAAAAACAGAATTGGTATCACATTTCAAATACAAAATCCAATTGATAAAGTTGATATTAATAATGTTAGTTGGCCTAACGGACGTGCTTATGGTGAATCATGGGCAATTGAATAATTGCAATATTTCAAAACTAATAAAAACTTAAATAAATCACAGCTTGTTTTGTTTTCATGAAGACTAAAATGGACATATATCTAAGCAAAAAGTTTAACCCAAAATGAAATAATATGAAAAAGATTGCATTAATTTCAAGTTTACTATTTCTCATATTTTCAAATAGTATTGCTCAAAATTGTTTCTATTCTGTTGACACGACCACTAAATATTTAAACTGTGGTGACAGTACTCAATTATTTTCATCATTTTTAAATAAGTCAATATTTCAATATTCAGGCCCTCTCTTGTATAAAACAGAATATTTTTATTTTTTTAATGATTCAGTTGGATTAGCCTGTGGAGGTGATGGAAATGGCTCAGGTGGTATAGTATTTAAGACAACTGATGCAGGTATTAATTGGCAATTACTAGCAGATAGTTTACCAGGATATTTAAGGTCAGTTGATTTTATAAGTGATTCTGTAGGTTTTGGTGTTTGTTGGGAAGATATAATTCTAAAAACTACTGATTCGGGAAACACATGGTTTGAGATATCATCAGGAATATATAGTGGCTTAACTGACATTTGCTTTTTAGGAGACAGTATTGGGATTATTGTTGGAAGTAATGGTGTAATTCTAAAAACAATTGATGCAGGGGCTAATTGGCTCTCTATTTCAAGTAGTGCAACAAATAATTTTAATTCATTATTCTTTACAAATTCTACAACTGGATTTGCTGTTGGGGATAATGGTATAATCTTTAAAACACAAGATGCAGGTGATACATGGGGGCCTCTGAATAGCGGCACATTAAGTTGGTTGCACTCAGTATATTTTACTGATACATCTACAGGTTATGCTGTTGGTGAAAATAGCACAATCATTAAAACAACAAATGCTGGAAACACTTGGATTCCCCTTACATGCAATTGTTCTGATTATGGCTTTTGGTCAGTTCGTTTTATTAACGATAGCATTGGATATGTTTCTGGCGACTCGTTATATTTCACATCTGATGCCGGTAATTCATGGGTTCCAATTTCATTTGGCAGTCCTTCTGGGTACTATTATTCAGTATATCCTATTAATTATGATAATCTAGTATTGACTAATATTTTTTCAATTATAACTTTAGGGAAAAATGATGCGGTATTTAATTGGTCTCCTTCTGTTGGTTTAAGTAATCCAAATGTTGCTTCGCCAAAAGTTTATGCGAATTCAGATATCACATATTATGTGACCATTACGCCAAATATAGTGAGTGGTTGTGGTGTATATTCAGATAGTGTAAAAATTACACTAACTAACCATAGCTCTCCATCTTTATGTATGGTTAGTGTTGATTCTGCTTCTAATAAGAACATTATTGTATGGGAAAATGAGATAAATGTACCAATCGATTCAATTTTTGTTTATAAAGAGTCAAACACTACTGGAATTTTCAATAAAATTGGGGCAGTTTATTATTACGATCAAAGTGTTTTTATTGATACAAGCTCCTATCCACTAATCAATTCATCAAAATACAAAATATCTTTATTAGATTCTTGTGGCCTTGAAAGCAATAAAAGTTTGGAGCATAAAACAATGCATTTGGCAATTAATCAAGGCGTAGGCAATATATGGAATTTAATATGGGAACCTTATGAGGGCTTTACTGTAAGTTCATATAATATTTTTCGAGGCACATCGCCTGATAGTCTATTACAAATAGGTTCAGTTTCTGCTTCAAGTACACAATATTCAGATTATTCGGCTCCAACAGGAAATGTTTATTATCAAATACAAATCATTAACCCAACCCCATGTAATCCGTCAAAATCTTTTGAAATGTCATTATCTAATATAGCAACTAATGATATTAGCTATGGGATACAGTCAATTTATAATTTGAAGCAAATAAAAGTATATCCAAACCCTGTAGCTAATGAATTAATACTTGAAATAAAAGGGAATAGTGGAAAGGTAAACTTTGATATTTTAAATGCAATAGGACAAGTTGTTTTCAAAGGTTGTTTGGTAAATAAAACTACTGTTCAGACAAGTAATTTTGCACCCGGAGTTTATCTGATTAAACTCGAAAATGGTAAATCGTTTGAATTTAAAAAGGTAATAAAAGAATAGCCATCACACATAGCCAAGCACAATGGCAGGTCACACAAGCTAACGCTACAATCAAAACCTGTCATAGAGCTTGTCTGTTTGCGACCGCTGACTTTGCCGACACTAAAAAAACTAAATCTTTTAAAGACAATGAAAACTGAATGACTGAATTGAACAAATATCTCAAACCATTGACAGACAAGAATGCCCAGTTGGTAACATCGTGCAAGCCTCATTTTTGCTTAGATTGATAACGCTAAGCACAAATTTTTAGATATACGCTGTAATGATAATTTAAAGCTAATCTTAAAATTTATGCTATACGCGACCGGTCTAAGGTAGCAAAAACGCAGGCCTGCACGAGGACCGTTACCAACCTTACTAAACCCTTGATATGAAAAAGATTTCTATAATATGGGTTATTGCAATATCAATCCTGGCTTTGCAATGCAAAGCCCAACAGGCGACAAACAGCACCGGGAACGATCTGGCCGACTACCTGAAAAACAACTGGCAGACTCCCGGGGACTATGTCATCAAAAAGTTCGAAAACCACGACATCGTATTCATCGGAGAATACCACAGAATTAAACACGACGTTGACTTAATTCTGTCTTTAATTCCCCTGTTGCAACAAAACGGAATTAATACCTTAGCCATTGAGTTTGGCAATTACGAAGACCAACATCTTGTCGACTCACTATTAAACCTCCCGTTTTTCGACCGAAAATTGGCCAGACAAATCATCTTTAACAGCAGCCATTTTTGGGGCTACTCCGAATACATCGACATATACCGTGTAGCCTGGGAAGTGAACCATACATCCGCTCTTAATGCAAAAAACAGGTTTCGGGTCGTTAATCTGGGGGCGGTGTACGATCCGTGCAAGGAGGGTGGTGCATGGCGCGACATTGATCCCGATATCTATATGGCCGATGTTATTTTTAAAGAGATTGTCGGAAAAAAACAAAAAGCCTTGATATATTCCGGAAATCATCATGCTTTTACCAAATACCACCAACCATTATATGATTTTGATAAAGACACTCTGTATGGATTGAACACAACCCGAATGGGTAACGTAATCTATGATTCGTTAAACGACAAGGTGTTCAATATTTATTTGCATGCTGCCTGGATATCAGATAAAGGCTGGGAAGAAAAATCTGTTTTGCCTGTAAACGGAGTCATCGACTCAGTAATGGCATTATTCAACAATAAACCGGTGGGTTTTGATGTGGTCAACACGCCTTTTGGGAAATTAACAAGCAATAATTCGTATTATGCTTTTGGCCACACCAATTTCACCTTAGATCAGTATTGCGATGGCTACATCTTTCAGAATTCCTTTGCAAATTATAAACCCATTACCATGGAACCTGATTTCATCACCAAAGAAAATTTGGCGATTGCAAAGAAAAGAATGGCATGTATTGGCCTTGAAAAAGAATATATCGACATGCTGAGTGTTGAAAACGCATGTGAATTATTCTTCGAAGACATCCGCAATCATTTTAAGCATCTGGTAAAGGAATAATTACACAGCCAACACACCCCCACGATTCGCATGAATTACCACTCCATGCACCATTCAAATTCTCTCTCTCGATGATTTCTGCTCCATACTTATTCCCCATCGGGTCACTCGAAGAAGATTCGGATGAAACGTGCCCACCATCCTCACCATTCCGACATCCCAAAGCCAACACCCTATGAAAAATATTTTTTTCTCAATCCGGTTCACCCGAAGGGCAACCTGATTCCACAGATTTACGCCTTCAGCCATCACCAGCCGCCCATAATTCAGCTGCTACTAACGTTTCCTGCGGTTATCCCTGCCATTATCGAAATTTTTGGCCGGTCTGTCCTCATCAACTTTTACAACCACCTTTCGGTTACCTAAAAACATATCCTTGAATGCGTCGGTTACGATACCGATTTGCGAAGTTTCGAGTTCGAACAGGCAGAAGTTTTTGAATAACTCGATTTTTCCGATTTTCAGTTTAATGCCTCCCGATTCCTTTCTCAGCATTTCGATCAGTACATTCGGGTATAGACCATCGGTACGGCCAATATTGATAAACATTTTGGCATAGCCCTTCTGGGTAATAAATTCATCACCACCGCTTTTGCCTTTTTTCATCTTATCGAGCAGTTCGCCCGATGGCTGCCGGCTGTTTTTATCCTCATACACGTTGATGTCGTGAGTGTTCTTGTAATACAGCAGGAAGCGGTTGAATTCAACCGACACCAGCCTTTTGATCAGTTCTTCCTTATCGAGCCATTCCAGTTTGCGATAGACCGACGGCAGGTAAGGTTCAATTTCCTCATGCTCGATATCCACCTTTTCGATGCGGTCGATCAGGTGATACAGTTGTTTCTCGCATACTTCTTTTCCATTGGGAACTTTGGCCTGAATAAAGCTTATTCCGGTGGCTTTTTCAATCATGCGCACCTGCGATTTCTCACGGAGGTTAATAATCACCACCGAAATGCCGGCTTTTCCCACACGGCCCGTACGACCGCTGCGGTGGGTGTAGGCATCTTTATCGTCGGGGAGACTGTAGTTGATTACATGGCTCAGGTTATTCACGTCGATACCGCGGGCAGCCACATCGGTGGCAACCAGAATACGAATATTTTTAATGCGGAATTTTTGCATCACCGTATCGCGTTGCGCCTGCGAAAGGTCGCCATGCAGCGATTCGGCATTGTAGCCGTCGGCCATCAGCTTATCGGCAATTTCCTGTGTGTCGCGGCGGGTGCGGCAAAACACAATTCCGTATATTTCGGGATAATAGTCCACAATGCGTTTTAAGGCCAGGTATTTATCCTTCGCCTGAACGGTATAACAGAAGTGTCGGATATTTTCGACACCGGTATTTTTATTGCCGATGGTAATTTTAACCGGATTGTTCATGTACTTTTCCGAAATACGGGCAATTTCGGGTGGCATGGTTGCCGAAAACAACAAGCTTTGTATGTTTTTAGGGAGATGTTCCAGAATCCGGTCAACGCTTTCGGAGAAGCCCATGTTCAGCATTTCGTCGGCTTCGTCGAGAATGATACGTTTTACCTTGCTTGCTTTCACCACTTTGCGGTCAATCAGGTCGATTAGTCGCCCGGGGGTGGCCACAATAATATGCACACCCTGTTGCAGGGCTTTTATCTGTGCTTCGATGCTGCTTCCGCCATACACGGCCAGAATTTTCAGTCCGGGAATATATTTCGAATAATCTTTCAGATCGTCGGTAATCTGCATGCAGAGTTCGCGGGTAGGGCTGATGATTAGCGTTTGCGGACTATGCAGGCTGATGTCGGTTTGTTGTATTACCGGCAGGCCGAAGGCGGCAGTTTTTCCGGTTCCGGTTTGGGCCAGTGCCAGTACATCGGTTTCTTCGCTCAGCAGGAGCGGTATTACTTCTTCCTGAACCGGAAGTGGCATTTCGAAACCACATTCGGTTATTCCTTTAATAATGTCGGGTTCAACACCCAGTTCTTCAAATGTTTTCATGTTTTCTGTTTGCGACAAACCTGAATTGAATCGGTGATGCCGTCGGGCGGCCTGGTTTGAATTCTACTATAGGTATTGTCCGTTTTACTTAATGTGTTTAAATCGGCGGCAAAGGTAGTTATATTATTCGAATATTTATCATGCGATAGTGCCCGTTGAGCAGGAGCGCAAAAAAAAGCAGCCTTTTGCAGACTGCCTTGCAACAATATTGATATGTTTTTTTTAGAAAGTGTATCGTACACTCGCGGCAGAACCCCAGCCGAATCCGGCATGTGTATCGCCTAGAAAATCCCACATAGGCCTTGCATCAATACTTACCAACAGCGGAACTTTCAGGGCATTGAAGTCGAATTCAATCCCAATTTGACCACCTACAGCCAGACCTATATACGAATCATCAGCATCCCATGTGTAGTATCCCACACTTGCACCCGGACCAACATACCAGTTTAGGCCCGACACAATATTCCAGTGCCAGTGGTAAATTCCTGAAAGGTAAAGACGGGAGTGGTTTAAAGCTCCGCCAAAACCCAGATCGAGTTCTAAGCGGTGCCGGTCACCCAAGCCATGCTGATACGAAAGCTCACCTCCATAATAGGTGCCGCCTCCAAGGCGCAACCCAATTGCATGAGGATTTACCTGTGCCTGTGTTGCCATAAATCCTGCAGCTGCAATCACCAATGTCAATAATAGTTTTTTCATAATCAAAAAAATTAGTTTATCATGTAAAAATATATCATAGTAACAAACGAAAATTCTAAATGTTTAAAACAAATTAACCCGATGTAGTTGAAATTGTGATAATCAGATCGTAAAACTTATAAAATTGCTTGTTCTAATCAGGTATTCAGGCCACCAATATGCAATTGTATGCAAATGCTTATTTATTACGAATTAGTTTTATTTTTGTGGAATAATAATACCGATGTTTTATGAAAAGCTACTTCAAAACGAATGTGTTGCCCCACCTGGTGGCTGTATTGATTTTTCTGGCAATATCGCTGGCGTATTTTTCGCCCCAGCTAACCGGCAAAAGGTTGAGTATGCACGACTGGAAGGTTTGGCAGGCATCGTCGAAAGAGAAGACCGATTTCAGAGAACAAACCGGTGAAATTACGAACTGGACAAACAGCATGTTTGGTGGTATGCCCACTTACCTGATCAGTACCCCGAAAGAGCACAATATATTTGCACGCATACAGAAAATTATGGGGTTTGGCTTTGGCGAGCCTGCAACTTTTTTGTTCTATTATCTGCTGGGTTTTTATGTTTTGCTATTAGTCTTTAGGGTGAATCCCTGGCTGTCTGTGGCGGGTGCTATCGGATTTGGCTTTTCATCCTACTTCTTCGTGATTATAACCGCGGGGCACCTTACCAAGGCTGCAGCCATTGGCTTTATCGCACCGATAATCGCCGGGGTGTACCTTGCCTACGACCGCAAGATGTGGCAGGGTATGTTGCTGATGACATTTGCGCTCGCGTTGCAGATACTTACCAACCACCTGCAGATTGTGTATTACACAGCCCTGATTATTTTAGGTCTGGGTATAGCCTGGCTGGTTGATGCTATTGTGAATAAAAAAATACTGAATTTTGTCAAGACAACAGGCCTCCTTCTGGCCGGAGTGGCGCTGGCCATTGGTATCAATGCAACGAATTTACTTACCACTCAGGAATACGCACCCTATTCGATGCGCGGACAAAGTGAATTGACCAATGCAGAACACCTGCGTACCACCGGTTTAAATAAAGATTATGCAACCGGCTGGAGCTATGGAATCGACGAGACGTTTACACTGCTGGTTCCCAATATTAAGGGCGGCGCTTCCTACAGTCCCTTGTCGGAAGACTCCGAAACCTACAATATGCTTCGCAAATATTACGACAGTAATGCCCGCGATATCGTGAAATTTATGCCCACATATTTTGGATTGCAGCCCTCAACCTCGGGACCGGTGTATGCAGGGGCTATCATCTTTTTCCTTTTTATCCTGTCGCTGATGGTGGTCAAGGGTAAGTTTAAATGGTGGTTGCTGGCAATTACCGTATTAAGTATTTTATTGGCCTGGGGTAAAAACTTTATGTGGTTCACCGAGTTGTTCCTCGATTATTTTCCGGGTTATAATAAGTTCCGTACAGTATCGATGATTCTGGTGATAGCCGAATTTGCCATGCCATTACTGGCGTTTTTGGGATTGAGGGAAATTGTTATGCAAAAAGTAGATCCCAAGAAGCTCATGAATTACTTCTATGTGGCTATAGGAATCACTGCACTTACTTTACTCACTTTTATCGCGATGCCCGGAATTTTCGGAAATCAAAGCGAACACGAGGTTGCCTTTGTGCAGCAGCAGTTGCTTGCCGGGGTTCCCGATGATCCGAAATACGATCAGGTAAAGCAAGACCTCATGTCGGAATTTACTACGGCCATTCAAAACGACCGGCTTGATCTGATTCGTGCCGATGCTGCCCGTTCGCTGGCTTATGTGGTATTGGGCGCATTGATTGTTTGGTTGCTGATACGGAAGAAAATGAACGTCATGTATGCTTCCATTGCGTTGGCAGTGCTGCTCATCGCTGATATGTGGACAATCAATAAGCGTTATCTGAACGAAGATAATTTTGTTTCGAAGCGCAATTTCGAGGTGCCATATGACGCTTCTGTTGCCGATAATGCCATTCTCGCAGACAAGAGTCCCGATTACCGTGTTTGTAATTTAAGTATGGGAATAAACGGGGTTTTTGCCGATGCGTCTACATCGTACTTTCACAAGTCGATAGGCGGCTACCACGGTGCAAAAATGCTGCGTTATCAGGAACTTATGGATTCGGTGATGTCGTCGGAACTGCAGATGACTTCCTATATTGTAAGTGTCGCTTATCAAAACGGATTGAGTCGCGAAGAAATGCAGATGCTGTTTGATAAGAATGCCCGCACGCCGGTGCTGAACATGCTGAACACTAAATATATTATTATCGACCCCAACGATGCTCCCCTCGTGAATAAGTCCGCACTGGGCGCAGCCTGGTTCGTTGATAAATATAGTTTTGCCGAAGACGCCAATCAGGAAATTCTGGCCATGCGAAAACTGAATACTGCTGATGAGGCTGTTGTCGACCGCCGCTACGAAGAGCAGCTGAAAGGACTGACAATTGTAGCTGATAGCAATGCCCGAATCGAAATGGTTAAGTATGCACCCAACCGTTTGACCTATGAGTCGAATGCGGCCGGCAATCAGCTTGCTGTTTTCTCCGAAATCTATTATTCGAAAGGATGGCAGGCCTATATCGATGGTCAGCCTAAACCCCATTTCAGGGCTAACTATGTGCTGCGCGCTATGGTAGTCCCGGCAGGCAAACATACCATTGAATTTGTGTTTGATCCGCCTTCATACAAAACGGGCAACCTGATTTCGTACATTTGTTCAGCCATTGTACTCCTGCTTTGTGCCTGGTTCTTGATTCAGTATTTCAGAAAATTGAAGAAAGCAAGGCCAGAGAGTAGCGATAAAAAGATAAAATAGTTTTGCACAGATTAGGGTGTGATGATTATCCGTTACTTAACGGTTAATAAACGGCTATTTCTATAGGGGCGTTGTGGTGCAAGGACTTATGTGGTTCGAAAATCAGGATTTTGTTCTAATGATTATCCGTTACTTAACGGTTAATAAACGGCTATTTCTACCGGGGCGTTGTGGTGCAAGGATTTATGTGGTTCGAAAATCCAGTTTTTATCAAAATAATTATCCGTTACTTAACGGTTAATAAACGGCTATTACTATACGGGCTTTGCAGTGCAGGGATTTATCTGGTTCGAAAATCCGATTTATATTCAAAGAAATATCCGTTACTTAACGGTTAATAAACGGCTATTTCTACCACGGCATTGCAGGGCAAGGGCTTATCAGTTGTGAGAATCAGGTTTTTTACCAAAAAATTATCCGTTACTTAACGGTTAATAAACGACTATTTCTATACGGGTGTTGCGGTGCAGGGATTTATCAGCTGCGAAGAATCATGTTTTTACCAAAAAATTATCCGTTACTTAACGGTTAATAAACGACTATTACTACCGGGGCGTTGTGGTGCAAGGATTTATCAGTTGCGAAGAATCAGGTTTTTTACCAAAAAATTATCCGTTACTTAACGGTTAATAAACGGCTATTTCTATACGGGCTTTGCAGTGCAGGGATTTATCTGGTTCGAAAATCCGATTTATATTCAAAGAATTATCCGTTACTTAACTGTTAATAAACGGCTATTTCTACCGGGGTGTTGTGGTGCAAGGATTTATTAAACATAAATTCTTACTTCGATTTTGAATATTTACCCCAATGAAGTTAAATTTAATCCTTAGGCAGCCATTGCTTCTTTTGTCTGATAATCAAGATTTCATCATCTGAAAACTCCATCCATGCAAAGTCATAAACATGGTTATAGGTTTTTCCTTGATTGTTGGTGTTATAGTGTGTTATAAATTTGAATTGGAACTTCCTTTTTACAAGTTCAGATCGCAGAACCATTTTTTTGTGCACTTTGGGTCCCATAATCTCCAATAGAATTGATCTGTTACGGTGCAGAACCTTATCCAATGGAAATGCAATGTTTTTTGTAACACTTCGTAGCGTTACATGATAATCATTTTTACAATGGGTAGAACAGAATATTTTATCCTTTCTTCCGTCAAACTCTTTTTGGCAAACTTTACATATCATAACCACAAAAATAGTAAAATATCAATTACAAATTATCCGTTACTTAACGGTTAATAAACGGCTATTTCTACCGGGGCGTTGTGGTGCAGGGATTTATCAGTTGCGAAAATCAGGTTTTTATCCAAAATATTATCCGTTACTTAACGGTTAATAAACGACTATTTCTACCGGGGCGTTGTGGTGCAGGGATTTATCAGTTGCGAAGAATCAGGTTTTTCTAGAAATATTTCCGTTTATTTACTCATCCAGTAAATCAGGTCGGAGTGTGCGCGTTCTTTCATACGATTGCTCATCTTTCCATTTTTCGATTTCAGCTGCATTTCCCGA
>JAKQPY010000042.1:0-3810 GCA_029564465.1 Bacteroidota bacterium
GCATCAAAAGGGGTAACATGATTCGACACTATGAGCCTTGGATTTTTTACAAACGGCCGAACCGCCCTGAAAACCAAATTGTATCGGTTGTCGAAACTAGGCTGCACTTTTACATCCGCTTCATCAATCATATTCATCAAATGAATGGCTTCGGCTCGGCTGAAAAAGTGGGTAGGTTCAAAAAGAACATGCTTCGAATTTCGCACCAAGTTTTCGATGTGCTCGGGCGATGACATGGGCGACAGTGCTATTACGGCATCTACATCGCGTATAAGCGTCTCGGAGTCAAAAAATGATACCGGAGAACCTGAGGTGGACACTGATTTATTCCCGGCAGGATCGAAAAAACCAACGAGTTTAATTTCACCCACATCGCGAATGTTGCTGGCTATGGACTTACATACCTGCTCGTCACCCAAAATACCGGTACGAATCATTGCTTTTTGGTTTTGCGTAAAAATACTGCGAATAGTATCGGACTCGTTGCAGTCAACAAACAACATATTAACCCCAACGTGTTAATATACTGTATGTCAAAATATTCAAGCAGTTAAATAATGCATTACTCAAGCCGGTAAAATGCAATTTCAATGATTATTTCAAGCGTAGCGTCTGTGTCCTGTCTGGCCCGGTCGAAAGCAGGCTGATTTTCACTCCTGTTTCTTTCTGAATAAAATCAATGTATTGAATCAATTCTGCCGGGATGGCTTCAACATCCTTCAAACTATCAATCGGGGTTTTCCACCCGGGAAGTTCCCGATAAACGGGTTCAATTGTTTTGGTGATATCATAAGGAATATGATCAGAAATAAGTCCGTCAACTTTATATCCTGTACATATTCTAATTGTATCGAATTCATCGAGAACATCGGCTTTCATCATAAAAAGTTCGCTTACCCCATTAATCATTATGGAATACTTTAAGGCTACCAGATCGAGCCAGCCACAGCGACGGGGCCGACCCGTGGTGGAACCGAATTCGTGCCCACGGCTGCGCATCAGTTCACCGGTTTCATTGTGAAGTTCAGTTGGGAAAGGGCCACTGCCTACGCGGGTACAATAGGCTTTAAATACGCCAAAAACATTACCCACATTACGGGGTGAAATACCCAGCCCGGTGCATACACCTGCTGAACAAGTATTTGAAGAAGTAACAAAGGGATACGAGCCAAAATCGACGTCCAACAGAGTGCCCTGAGCACCTTCGGCCAGCATTGTTTTTCCCTGAGCAAGCCAATCGTTGACCGCGTATTCGCTATCGATGAACCGGAAACGCTTGATTGCTTCAATTGCCCGGAACCATGCTATCTCTGCTTCGCTGTCAATTTCGAAACCGAGATTTTTCAGAATAAAACCATGTTGGTCGCGAAGTATATTGAATTTCGAAACGAAATCAGGTGATTCAATATCTCCAATTCGCAGGCCGTTTCGCGCTACTTTATCGGTGTAGGCCGGACCGATTCCCTTAAGGGTACTTCCAATTTTATTACTTCCCTTCGATTTTTCGAGGGCAGCATCCATCAGTTTATGCGTGGGTAAAATGAGATGTGCTTTACGGCTGATAAACAGATTTCCGGATATATCACCGCCGATTTTTTCGGTAGCTGCAATTTCGTCGGCCAAGCTTACCGGATCGATAACAACACCATTCCCGATAATATTTATGGTATCGCGATGAAAAATACCGGAAGGAATGGTGTGAAGCACATGCTTAATATTATTAAATTCAAGAGTATGTCCTGCATTTGGGCCACCCTGAAAACGGGCAACTACATCGTATTGCGAAGTAAGTACATCAACTACTTTACCTTTCCCTTCGTCGCCCCATTGCAAACCTAACAAAACATCTACATTCATAGCAGGTAAATTAAACGTCAAAGATAATTGATTCAGTGTTTCAAAGCCCTGTTGTTGAAAAGATATGAAAAAAACTAGGACTCAGTTCTGGGCTTGGCTTTATGGCGACAATCGCCACATGTACCATAAATATAAAGCGAGTGATGCGAAACATTGAAATGGTTTTTAGCAGCAATAGCCATTCTTACTTCTTCGATACGGTTATCGGTAAACTCCTGCACCTTTCCGCAAACAATACAAATCAGATGGTCGTGCTGAGAATTCACCAAAGCCTTCTCGTAGTGCTTCACGTTACCTCCAAACTGGTGCTTAATTATCAGCTTGGCTCCGAGCAGTAATTCAATGGTATTATATAATGTAGCCCGGCTGATATTGATATTTTTGTTTCGCATTGTAATATACAACTTTTCTATCTCGAAATGCCCCGGATAATTGTATATTTCATCGAGAATGGCAAATCGTTCCGGAGTTTTCCTGAAACCATTTTTTTCGAGATACTCAGTAAGCATCTGTTTTACAGGCACTATAACAGGCTTATCTTTCATAACAGGGAATTTTAGTCTAAATAAAGAAAACTCAAAATTAAAAATTATTTGGCACAACACAAAAAAATGGAATTAACCGGAGAATTTCAGAAATACTCAATGTAAAAGAACAGCCAATCACTAAAAACAAAAACTGTTTATCAAAGCCAATGTACGCGACATGCTATTGAATTTGCCATAAAAAAGTATATTTGCATAAATTTTCAGAAAAGGCGATGTATTATGGAATTGAGCAAACGCAGACTGATATTGGTTTCAAATGACGATGGTGTTCAGGCAAGAGGATTGAAAAGTCTCATTGACATGGTGCGGCCTTACGGTGATGTACTTGTTGTAGCTCCTGAGCAACACCAATCAGGCATGTCGCACAGCATCAGTATTTTAAAACCCATCAGGGCGAACCTGATTCAGCAGGAAGAGGGATTTGTCTTTTATTCTGTGCCCGGTACACCGGTCGATTGTGTAAAACTCGCTATAAATAAACTGGCCGGACGCAAACCCGATCTTATGGTTTCGGGAATAAATCACGGTTCAAATTCAGCCGTCAGCGTTATATATTCGGGTACCATGGGTGCAGCGATCGAGGCCAGCCTGTATGGCATTCCTTCGATTGGCTTTTCGGTTCTGAACCATTCACCCGAGGCTAATTTTGATATTGTCACCAGGTTTGGGCCTCAAATTATCGATAAAGTTATCAGCAACGGTTTAGGACAAAACATTGCGCTGAACGTGAATTTTCCGAATATCAGCATCAGCGAATTTAAAGGATTCAAAGCCTGCCGTCAAACTCAGGGCGTGTGGCAGGAAGACTTTGACGAAAGGACAGACCCTTATGGAATGAAATATTATTGGCTGACCGGGAACTTTCTGAATTTCGAACCTGATGCTACCGACACCGACGAATGGGCGCTGCAGCACAATTATGCCTCGGTGGTTCCCGTACACGCCGATCTTACGCACAACGAAGAACTCAACGCAATAAAAAACTGGAATTTATAAATATCTGATTATGTTAAGCGAAAAACTCCAGAAACTCAACAAACCCGTTATCGGACTAGCACTTGGCCTCGCATTGCCATTGATTTCGTTTCTGATTTATTATGCAAGCAAATCTCCTTCGGGCGAATCGCTGATACTATTTATTGACAGGCTAAAAGGGCTAAGTGCCTTTGTTCCAACCCTCAGTTTATGCGTTTTGCCCAACCTGTTACTGTATTTCGGGTTTAAAAAACTGAATTACTGGTATGCCATCAAGGGAATTGTGGCTTCGGTATTTGTTTACACGATAGTAGTTCTCGTTTTAAAGTTTTCGTAATCTTCGGCTGATGAAGTACTTTGTTGTTGCAGGAGAAGCATCGGGCGATTTGCACGCATCAAATCTGGCCGAAGGTATTAGGCTGCACGACAA
>JAKQPY010000063.1:0-4233 GCA_029564465.1 Bacteroidota bacterium
TTTGCTTGCATTCACATCAATAGCTGTTAGCGGCTACGCCCAAAGTTCATCATTTAAAGACTCTTCGTTTTTTTATCACAGCTTTTCGGTTCAGTTTAACCCGGCATACGAAAGTATTGGTGAAGTGCTTTGGCATGGCGACAGTCAGAAAACAAAAGTATATGCCCTAAGATACACCTACCGTATTAATAAAAACTTTTCGGCAGGACCCGAATTGTCGGGTTATAACTACCGTAATTTTATGTCAGATACTTTGCTGTGGGCAAATTTAAATAAATACAATGCAGGAGGTTTCGTAAGGTATTCAATTCACAAATTAAAAGTTATAAAACCATACGCAGAAATAAGTTTATATTATAATAAAACAAATAAATTTATTTGGCTTTCGGGTATGGAGGAAGGCTTTGTGTTTAATACATTTAACAGGTTCGGCGCATACATTGCACCAGGTATTAGTCTATGTTTTTTAAAAAACAGGGTTAATTTAGACTTGATGTATAAGTTTTCATATCTGAACTTTGCAAATAATAAATACAGTGTTTTTTCGTGGCGGATCGGTTATAACTTTAACCTGAAGAAGTAGAATTACGAAACATGCGAATATCCAAAAAAATAAGTTCATGCTTTTTGATACTGACACTTATTGTTATTATCCTTTTTCAGGCCTGTACCAAAATAATTGACATTGATATTCCCGAATTTCCGGCTGCTCCTGTAATAAACTGCTTTTTTAGCGACGATTCGGTATTGGTTTTAAAACTTACTAAAACGGTCAGTCCGTTCGACAGTGCCTCAAACCCACTCATCGGTGCAAATATACAATTGTATGAAAACGATTCTCTAGTCGAAACACTTGGTTTTAGTAACGGCTTTTATGTCTCAACATTGATTCCGTGTATGGGCAAAAGTTATAAGATAAAGGCCGTTATACCCGCATTAAGCGATGCCGGTGAAATAAGCTCTGTGGATAAGCTACCGATGAAACCGATTTTAGAGGCGTTCACATTTTGCGATTCGGCTCTGCTCGATCAGGATGGTTATCCTGTTAGTCAGGCTGTTATAAATATCTCGGACAATTCAGACGATGTGCAGTATTACGAGGTTCTTCTGGAATTAATGTATAAACGCTCCAGTTACGATACTGTTTACGAAAAACGCATTGCCGACTACTGCCCCGAAAATTATGACCCTGTTATTACGCGGGAAGGCCTAGCAGAATTTAAGCCTTCAACGCTTATTTTTAGCAATGAGCTTTTTCGAGGTAGCCATTATTCTCTGAAAATAAACTTTCAGAACGAACTTTATATTGACGATACTTACCCTCAGTATAAGGAACTCAAAGTTATTGTTCACCTTCGAAAAGTAAGTGAATCGTATTACAGGTACAAACGACAGTTAGTTATACATCAGAGTAGCATCCAAAGCGATTTTTGGTCGGGAACCACCGAGCCAAGCCCAATGTATAGCAATATAGCCGGAGGGTACGGGATTTTTGCCGGGTACACCGAAGTGCTCGACACCGTAACAAAATACTATCATCAATACAAGTAAGCCATGAGAACCGGTTCTATTAGCTGCATAAAATTAAACCCGGCGTTTCTTATAGGCGTTCTTTTATTAATTACAACATTCAACAGGGTGTATTCTCAGGGTATTACCGTAAGCGGATATGTTACCGATGCACAAACCGGCGAAAAACTGATTGGTGCTAACATTTACGACAGTAGTTCGAAACGTGGGGGCACCAGCAACAATTATGGCTTTTACAGTTTAACTCTTCCAATGTCCGATAGTATTTATATCAGTGTTTCTTATATTGGCTACACAACAGTAAACGCAACGTTTGCCCCTCAAAAAACTATTAGCCATGATTTTGCACTTATGCCGGGAACGGTATTACAGGAAGTTGAAATAAGCGCCTACAAACAGGGAATAGGCAACAGTGCATACGAGACCGGTGTTGTTAGCATACCCTTGCAACAAATTGAGCACCTACCGGCAATCGGCGGAGAGTCTGACGTTATGAAAGCCCTGCAGCTAATGCCAGGAGTAAGCTCCGGTAACGAAGCATCGAGTGGAATTTATGTACGTGGAGGAACTCCCGATCAAAACTTGGTATTGCTTGATGATGTGCCGCTTTATTATGTCAATCATCTCGGAGGCTTTGTCTCCACTTTCAATTCCGATGCCCTGAGCAATATAAAACTCATAAAAGGCGGATTTCCTGCCATGTATGGCAGCCGATTATCGTCGATACTCGACATCAGGATGAAAGAAGGCAATATTAAGGAATTTCAGGGCGCTGGCATGATAGGAATGGTTGCATCAAAAATCTCGGTAGAGGGCCCGATTAAGCACGACACCGCATCGTTTATTATTTCGGCTCGCCGATTTATGTACGATATTTTTATGTTGCCGATTTCGGAAGCTCTTACTCAGGGTTTAGCTATCGGATATAATTTTTACGATATTAATGCAAAAGTAAACTACCGAATTTCTGATAGAAACAGAATTTTTCTGAGCTTATATTCAGGCGACGACAGAATATCCTTCCGCCGGAAAGACAACACGTATTCCGACTCCAAAGTCAAGGTAAACCAAAACTGGGGAAATAATCTGGCTGCATTTCGATGGAATCATATTTATAGTTCTAAGCTTTTCAGTAACGCTATCTTGAGTTACACAAGGTACAGGCTTATAAATGAGATGTCGAAAACAATCAATAACGGAAACTATACCCAGTCGGCCTACAGCAACTTTGTTTCGGGCATTAATGATGTTTCAGCAAAAGTCGATTTCGAATATTTTGCCTTGCCTGCATGGGTTTTAAAATTCGGTTTACAAGGTATTTACCATACTTTTACGCCAGGCATGGCTGGTTATACACAAAGCGATAACGCCGGCTATGATGTTGACACCAGTTTTGGTAATTACAAACTCAATGCTCTTGAATATGCTTTGTATTTATCCAATTCAGTGAACCTCGGCGGAAAAGTGTTTGTAGATATAGGGGGACGATTGTCGGTTTACATGGTGGATTCAAAAAACTATTTTTCGCCAGAGCCTCGGGTTCTGATAACGGTTCCTTTATGGGGTGATGTAATAGTGAAGTCATCCTTTGCCTCAATGCAGCAAAACGTCCATCTGCTTACGAATTCAGGGGTCGGTATCCCTGCTGATTTATGGCTTCCGGCAACAGGCCGCGTGAGTCCTGAGAAATCGACCCAATACACGTTTGGCGTTACGGGTTTGTTTCTTAAAAATGTATTTGAATTCACCGTTGAAGGCTATTACAAGCAACTTACAAACCTCATTGCATACAAGGAAGGTGCCAGTACGGTAAATGCCCTGTCGGACTGGCAGGATAAAGTAGAAACGAATGGTATCGGAAAATCCTATGGAATTGAGTTACTGCTTCAGAAAAAGACTGGCCGTGTTACGGGCTGGATTGGTTATACCCTCTCGAAAACCACGAGGCAGTTTACCAATATAAACAATGGTAACCCGTTCAATTACAAATACGACCGCACACATGATATTAGCGTAGTAATCACTTATCAGGTTAATGAGCACATTGATATTTCGGCTACATGGGTTTATACCACTGGCAATGCTTTCACAATGGCCGTCGCCAGATATGACGTTATTAATGATGTGGATCAATGGTCGGACAATGGTATCGGGAACTTCAACTATGATTCTCAGGCTTATATCTACAACGGAATCAACAATTACCGCATGAGGGCTTATCACCGACTCGATATAGGCGCGAACTTTCGTAAAAAAACAAAATGGGGAGAGAGAACTTGGAATATCAGTATTTACAATGCCTATAACCGTCAAAACCCGTATTACTACTTTTTCGATTATGTAGGCAATGCTACCGTATTGAAGCAGCAAAGTTTATTTCCTCTGATACCATCGGTAAGCTATAGCTTTAAGTTTTAACGCCATTGTAGGACTCAGATTGCTTCTTCCTCGCCATGACGTGTTGGAGCTCATCATTGCATTCTACCAACCCGGAGAGGTAAGCAATTCCCGCCGGTCACCCTAACCGGGCATCTCGGCTCCATCTCGACTCCATCTCGACTCCATCTCGACTCCGCCATTAGATTAGCGGAATGAAATTTCAGTTATTTTTATTGATGTTATTTCTGAAGAACCAGAGAAAGTGAGGTGAACTAGCTCGACTCCTAAGTTTCAAGACTTATATCGAGTATCAGACCTCGCTTT
>JAKQPY010000065.1:0-40425 GCA_029564465.1 Bacteroidota bacterium
AAAGCGAGGTCTGATACTCGATATAAGTCTTGAAACTTAGGAGTCGAGCTAGTTCACCTCACTTTCTCTGGTTCTTCAGAAATAACATCAATAAAAATAACTGAAATTTCATTCCGCTAATCTAATGGCGGAGTCGAGATGCCACTTCTTCAAATTTGCGGGCACTTCGACTCCGCTCAGTGTCCGCCATTCTAATTAAACAAAGAACATCACCACATAATAAATCCCAACGGCAATAAACAAAGCGGCAATTATCCGTCGAAACCATTTTTCGAAGACTTTTATTTTGTTGTACACTTTCCCGACATTTCCCAAGGCAAAGGCAATCAGCCATGCAAAAATTATCACAGGCAAACCTGTGGCAGTGGCAAAAATCAACGGCAGAAACAAGCCTTCTGGGCTGGCTATGGTAAGGGGAATCAGTCCCATAAAAAACAGTACTCCGCTGTAAGGACAGAACGCTAAAGCTAATATTACTCCCAGTAGAAAGCTGCTCCAGTAGCTTTTCCCGGATTTTTCCCCCATTTTACCGCCGAAATTCAAACTGGGAAGCTTGATAATATCCAACATAAATATTCCGATGATAATCAACAAGGGTCCCAGTATTTTTTCGCCCCAACCCTGAAACAGTTTTTGTACCTGAAACTGACTTGCCCCAAAGTACAATATTACACCAAGTGCCGTGTATGAAACTGCGCGCCCTAATGTGTATATAAGTCCGCTGATAAATACACGTCGTTTGTTTTCAATGTCTTTACTGATATACCCAATGGCAGTTATGTTAGTTGCGAGCGGACATGGGCTGATAGCTGTCATAAGTCCCAGTGCCAGAGCAACCAATACTCCGTACTCAGATTGGTTTACCAGATTGTTTAAAAAATCCATTATTGTTATCTTATTTTAATAATAAATGAATTTCTTTGGCAAGTTCCTGGTGGTATTTGGTGGGTTTATTCACCGCCAATTCGAAAGCCTTATCAGTGAAATCTTTGTTTTTACTTTCATCATCGGGAGTAACCAGCAATAATGTTGATCCATAAGCATAATATCTATTTACAAGGTCTTTATTTTCTTCTGCTTCATAATCAATTGATTTGAACTGTATTATGCCGGTTTCAAGCTGGTCGATAAAACTTGCATCCAGCAATAGCTTGGTCTGTTTCTCTATTTCGGTGCATGTATTGCATCGATGTGTAGCATGGAAATAGTAAACAATTAACCTGGGCTCAACCTGTGAAAACAATGTTGTTGCAAAAAGCAAAAACAAGCTAATGAGAATTGTGATTTTGTACATATATATTTGTTTATTTTAATCCAGCATCAACGAGTTCAATAATCTTGCCCTTTAATGCTTCCGGATTTGTTTTGGCATTCTGAAATGCCATTCCTGTAATGTTCTCAATCTTTCCGCTTGCATCAATCACGAGAGAAGAACCTGCAATCTCATATTTTGCGGCAATTTCTTCGTTTTCTTTTTCATCGATATTGATATCTTTAAATAAAACATCTTTATTGCCGGCATATTTTTCCTCGATGGTTTTCTTGGCAACATCACAAACGGCAATACAAGTAGGACAGCGGCGTTCCCCATGGAAATAGAGTACTTGTACCTTTACGTTATCCTCGTTTTTCGTTTCATTTTTTTTTGAATTAGCTTTGCACGAAATAGCTGTAATGGCAACAAATGCCAATGCTACATAAATTAATTTATTCATATTAATTATTTGTTTTCGTTAATAATCTGTTTCAATTCCGTTGTTGATGGAAGGCGTCCGCTCATCACCACTTTATTATTGATTACCAGACCGGGAGTACGCATTACACCATAATTCATAATGTTCATGATGTCTTCTTCTTTGCTGATTTCGGCAGCAACGCCCATTTCGGCAACCGTATCGATTACCAGTTTTTCAAGTGTTTTGCACTTGGGACAGCCCGTTCCTAAAACTACTATTTTCATACTTGCAGGTTTTTGAGTTAATGATTTAATGTTCGTAAAATTACGAACAAATTTATAAAAAAAATTATTCGAACAAATTTTTAAGTAATTTTTGTGCATCCAGCCAGTTTTCGCGATTGAGGCAATATTTAATTTTTGGTGCTTCAATTTCGCCTTGAATCAATCCGGCTTTTTTTAATTCTTTTAGGTGCTGCGATAAGGTTGATTTTGCAATGGGAAGCACTTCACTCAGGTCGCCACTGTAGCAACAACTTTGATTGGAAAGAAGTTTTACAATATAAATTCTGACGGGATGTCCCAGTGCTTTTGCATAGCGGGCTGCGCGTTTTTGTTCGTCGTTGATTGTTGTTTTATTCATCAAAAAGAAAAATTTCTGCAAAATACTACAAATTCGTGTTATGGCAATACTACTTTTACAACAAGGTTCCCGAGATATACGGCTATTATACCCAAAACCACGCTGAGGCCGGCATACAAAGCAAATTGCACTATCTCGCCATTGCGCAGTAGCTCGAGTTTTTCGCTGGCAAAGCTCGAAAAGGTAGTAAAGCCGCCGCAAAAGCCAACGGTAAGAAATAGTCGTGTATCAGCACCCATGACCTCATATTTGTCAGAAATACCTAAAATCAGCCCAATCAGAAAACATCCGAAAATATTCACGAAGAAAGTCCCGTAAGGGAAACTGCTCACAAATACCTCCTGCAGATAGCGTGTAGCAACAAAGCGTGAAACACCGCCCAGAAAACTGCCCGTACCAATCAAAATCAATGTTTTAAACATAAGCAATCATCGTTTAGGGTAGGAGTTATCAGCAACATTGCGGTTAAAGGCGAACTCCATCGCCATTGAATGGCAAAATTATTAAAATGTTTGCATTTTCATAAACTTGTTTATTTCAAATCGAAATTTTCCCAGATACCACCCTTTGGCACCGGTGCAATAATGCATACAGGCACCTGAGTTACCGGATGTATGAATTCCAGTTTGCGGGCATGTAAATCAATTCCGCCATCGGGGTTTGAGCGTGGGTAACCGTATTTCAGATCACCTTTAATCGGGCTACCCATGTGAGCTAACTGGCAGCGTATTTGGTGGTGTCTTCCGGTGTGAAGTAAAACTTCAAGTAAATGGTATTTACTTATAGAAGACAGGAGTTTATATTCCAGAATAGCTTCTTTTGAATCGGTCGTGGCTTTTGTCGAAATGAAGCTTTTATTCTGTTTTTCGTTCCTGCGTATGAAGTTTGTCAGTGTGGCTTCGGTTTGTTCAGGGCGATTGGCTACAATTGCCCAATAGGTTTTTTTAATTGTCTTTTCTCGAAAAAGCGTATTCACTCTTTCGAGAGCCTTGCTGGTACGGGCAAACAGCACAATTCCGCTCACCGGCCTGTCGATACGGTGGGTAACACCCAAAAACACAGCACCCGGCTTGTGGTACTTGGTTTTGATGAATTCTTTAACCTCATCTTCGAGGGCTGTATCACCGCTTTTATCGGGCTGCACAATATCCCCGCAGCGTTTATTAACGGCAATCAGGTGGTTGTCTTCGTATAGCACGGATAGGCTCACAATGCTTGTCAGTATTGCTCTTTTTCGTTGGGGAAATCGTTGGTACGCACGTCTCCAATATATTTTTTTACCGCCAGTACAATCTCAGAACTGAGATTATGGTACCGTCGGAGAAAACGGGGTGAGAACTCGGTGGTAATGCCCAGCATATCATGCAGAACCAGCACCTGTCCGTCAACCTGACCACCAGCACCTATTCCGATTACCGGAATTTTAATTTCTTTAGCTACGCGGGCAGCCAGTTTGGCGGGCACCTTTTCAATTACTATTGCAAAGCAGCCCAATGATTCAAGCAGGTGAGCATCTGCAACCAATTTATTGGCTTCGGCTTCGTCGGTGGCTCGAACCACATAGGTGCCGAATTTATGGATGCTCTGAGGCGTCAGACCCAGGTGACCCATTACCGGGATACCTGCTGTGAGAATTCGGGCAATGCTATCTCCAACTTCGGAACCGCCTTCTATTTTAATGGCACCGGCTCCTGTTTCCTTCATAATCCGAATGGCTGATTTAAGTGCATGACGTGAGTTTCCCTGATAGGTACCAAAGGGCATATCAACAACTACCAGCGCGCGTTGTACTCCACGCACAACACCGCTAGCGTGATATATCATCTGATCGAGAGTGATTGGCAGGGTTGAGTCGTTACCCGCCATTACGTTTGAAGCTGAATCACCCACAAGAATTATGTCAATGCCCGAAAGGTCGAGCAGCCGCGCCATCGAAAAATCGTAGGCAGTGAGCATGGCTATTTTTTCCTGCCTGTTCTTCATCTCCTGCAATACATGCGTGGTGATTTTCCGTATCTCTTTGTTTACCGACATTTTTTTATTTTTTGGTAATGCAATATTAGTTATTTTTGACGGTTATTTCATAAAACTGATTTTTTTGATGAGAATTGCACTTTTGTTTTTAAGTCTTGTAGCACTGGCCGGATTTATTTCTTGCGATAGCGAATTGGATGTAAATGCCGACTGGAAGCCCATTCCGGTAGTATATTGTGTACTCGACCAATCGCAACCCATTCAATATGTTAAAGTTACAAAAGCGTTTCTGGGTGATGTGCCGGCCTCGGTCATGGCTCAAATCAGCGATTCGCTGTTTTACGAACATGTTGATGTGAAGCTTTACGAAAAATCCAGCCCTTCAAATATATTAGTCGCTACATTTGAGCAAACCGATGAAATTCCCCGCGATTCAGGATATTTTGCCAACGACAGGAACACATTGTATAAATCAGACGTAATGTTGAACAGCGATAAAGAATATATCCTTTATGTGCATATCGACGACATTCCGGTGGATGTTTATAATTCGATTCCTGTGAAGCTTATCGATGGTTGTTCTATCAGCAAACCTGACGAAATGACCTCGTTTATTAATATAGTAAATTATAATACCGATTTTACCTATGAGTACCGAACCGGTGAAAATGGTAAAATTTATCAGATGGTTGTAAAATTTAATTACCTCGAAGTTCGTGGTACCGATACATCCGAAAATACCCTGAGTATTGTGTGGCCTCAGCCTGTAAGGGTAGATAGCCTTCAGGGGACTGCGGGAATGATCGTAAAACGTACATTCTCGAATCTGGCATTCTACAACCTGATAAGTACAAGTATTCCTACCAGTCCAGGGGTGAAGAGACTTGTGAAAATGCCTGATAGCATGGAATTTCAGTTGATAGCTGCTGATAATTATTATTACACATACATGCAGGTTTCGCAGCCATCAACCGGCCTGGCACAATCGAAGCCATTGTTTACCAACTTCACCAATGGCATCGGTTTGTTTGCTACCCGCTTCAATACCACCCGTATTAAGAAGATGGGAGAGCGCACCCTCGATTCGTTGTGTATGGGAATATACACCTACGACAAAGGCTTTGTATACCACACTGATCCGTATTATGCGGCTCATTTTTAACAACATAAGAGTTATACGTTCCGGTTTTCCATTGTTTTACGATGTAGTCGCCTAATCGCAATTATATGACAAAACTGGCTGTTATCGTACTAAACTGGAATGGGGAATCGCTGCTAAGGGAATTTCTGCCTTCGGTGGTCGAAAACAGTTCTTGCGATGGCGTTGAGATTTGGGTTGCCGATAATGCTTCTGCTGATGCTTCGGAACAACTGGTAAAAGCAGGGTTTCCTACAGTAAAATGGCTGGCTTTTGACAAAAATTATGGCTTTGCCGGTGGCTATAACCGGGCACTTAAACACATCGATTGCACTTACGCGCTCTTACTCAACAGCGATGTAATGGTTCCTGCAGGCTGGCTCGACCCGTTGCTGCGGGTTCTGGATACCGAATCTGATGTAGCTGCTTGTGCACCCAAACTTCGCGATTATAAAAATCCTGCGAAATTTGAATATGCCGGTGCCTCGGGGGGATTTCTCGATAAAAACTGTTATGCTTTTTGTCGTGGCCGGATGTTTCACGATATTGAATTCGACACCGGACAATACGACGACGAAACCGAGGTGTTCTGGGCTTCGGGTGCAGCTTTAATGGTCCGGCGCAGTGAGTACCTCAGGTTTGGCGGACTTGACGAAGACTTTTTTGCCCACATGGAAGAGATAGATTTGTGTTGGAGAATGAAAAACAGCGGACTGAAAATTAAAATTGTTCCTTCTTCGGTGGTTTACCATGTGGGAGGGGCAACGCTTTCAGAAACAAGTCCTTTTAAAACCTATCTCAACTTCAGAAACAACCTGCTCATGATGTATAAAAACCTTCCGGAAAAGGGTTTTACTACAGTATTGTTTAAGCGTAAAGTGCTTGATACACTGGCAATGGGAGTGATGTTGTTGAAGTTTGACTTTAAGAATGCCATAGCCGTTGTCAGAGCGCATTTACACTATTATCGTATGGTGCGAAACACATACAGGCACAAACGTAAGATTTGTTTGCTGGAGGCAACAAGTCGCAACGAAACAGGTATAATCCGGCGCAATGTGGTTTTTCTTCATTTTACAGGGAAGCTGCGTTGTTTCAATGAACTTGAGAAATTCATTTAGGTTTTTTATACAGCTCGTATTCAGTAATCAGTCCGGCACAAATCCATTTAGCCAGTGCATCGCGGTTGTCAGGGTTCAGAAAACGCTTCTGGTCTGTACTGTTGGTAATATTACCAAGCTCCATGAATACACCTACGGGTTTGGTTTTTCGTAATACCATTAGACTACGGGGTGTTGCGCTGCCCTTATAACCTCGGTTTGGCTGATGCTCACGGTATTTTGCCTCGAAAGTTTCGACCATAATTTCGGCTAGCTTTTTCCCTTTTTCACTGGTGGTGTGGTAATAGAAAAAAACGTCTATTTTTTGAGAGTCCGCGCGTGAATCCAGGTGAATTTCCACTACACGTTGATGCGTAGATGCGCCAATGCTATCATAAAGTTTATTAACTGCATCGACACGCTGCAGTAGACGTGAATTTTGTTCGCGTGGTATTTCGAGACCTGGATAGCACAGTTCGTCGGTGTCGTGAATTAATAATCGGTCGTTGCGAATGCTGTCGTTCGGGTCGGTTACAATCAAATATGCCACGCCGGAATGCGATTCTATTTCACGTTTTAGCCGCAGGGCAATGTCGTAGGCATATTCATCTTCGGTGATCATTGTGTTGTCGATATTGGCAACGGCACCGGGGTCAGGGCCACCATGTCCGGCAATAATGTAGAAAACCGAACCCTGCAATAGCGAATCGACGGGTTCATCCTGGTTATCAGGGTCTGATAAATTTTCAGATTCATTCGATGCTGCAGGCTTGCATGGTAGCCGGTATTTACGCCCGCTGATCAGGCTGCTGTCGGCACCTATCGATGCTTTATTGATTTTTATGAATTCCGTAAAATAGGAGGCTGAGTACCCGTTACGACGAAGCATTGCATAGATTCCTTCTCCTTTGAGTGCCTCGGTCATCACTGTGTCGCATTGTCCCGATAAAAATCCGGGCAACAGAAGCAATCCAAGAAAACATGTAAGAAAAAATCTCATGCCGACAGTTATGGTTTCGTGTACAAAAATAATAAACTGCGGTAATTTTATGTCCCTAATCCGGCAGTATTAGCAACAATTTGTAATATTCAGGTTACAATATGCATTTTGTTTTACAATTTGTGTTATATTCGTTGCATATAAATCTGAAATCTGACGATTATGAGAAATGCGATAATTCTGGTCTTTTCCCTGATGATTACGACCGTTGCTGCTGCACAGGAATTTGGTATTGGTAAATCATATACAGGACTTGAAACTGCTCTTAAAACCAGTATAACTGAGTCTGGTATGAATCCCGAAGGCCAATTATTTCTTGTTTCGGAGAATAAAGAGATCCGCGTGGTTTATGTTTTCGATGCGGATGGTATTTGCAAGATAAGCTATCTGTTTCCGAAAAACGAATTGGTTTACGGTGAATTGGTGCATCGCTGGAATGCAGAGTTTTCTGCTGTAGGGAGCAGAACCTGGGAGGTGACGAACGGAAACACAGCGTTGCGTGTTGACGAGAAACGGAGTGGCGACGGAACCCTGTATTTCGAAATCAAATAGTATTAAAGAATTTTTGTTCAGGCCAGGGTTTTATGGAATTCACATCCTATTACACCTGCCTTGGTTCTCCGCTGCCCCGTGCAAGTGATGCAAAAATTCCTGCAAAGCAGAGCACACAGAACACAATAAAAACAAGTCGTACTGCGTCGATAAACGATACGATATTTGCACTTCCAATCGTGTTGTTTCCAACAAACAGATGTACTGCCAGGCTGGCGATACCCATGCTCAGCATCTGTCCGGTCAGTCTCATGGTTCCCAGTGTTGCCGAGGCAACACCATAGAGTGGTTTTTCGATTGAACTCATTACCGCATTGGTGTTGGGCGACGAAAATATGCCAAATCCGGTTCCCAGAATGAGCAATGAAACCACAATTACTGTAAGTGATGTGTTAAATCCGATAAAAACAAACGGCAATAGTCCGGCTACGATTATTGCCATCCCCAGCGACGAAAGCCAGCGTGCCTGATAGCGGTCAGACAGCCTGCCCGCCAGCGGTGCCGTAATCGCCATAACAACCGGCTGGGCTATTAGTATACTTCCGGCTTCAGCGGGGGTCATGCCTTTGGCATATTGCAGGTAAAGGCTTATCATAAATCCAACAGCAAACGTGGCAGCGTAATTAATCAGGGCCGCAAGATTCGAAAAAGCAAAAATACGGTTACTCATGAACAGTGTAGCATTGAACACGGGATTAATCCGCTTTTTTTCGAAGATAAGAAATGCAGTAAGTCCGGCAATTCCGCTAATGGCCATTATGAGCGCATGTAATTCGGTGATTTTTGAGAATCCATACATAAACAGACTAAGCGAAACAATATAAATGAACGAACCACCATAGTCGAAAGTGGTTGATTTTTTATCGATTGCGTCACCGTGAATCCAGAAGAATGCACCAAGACTTACCAAAGAGCAAACTGTAAAACTTAACCAGAAAATACTGCGCCAGCCCAGAAACTGTGTCATCAGACCGCCTACGACGGGGGCAACGGCAAGTCCGGAATAAACGGCAAAAACTACGATTCCGATTGCCCTGCCCCGTTTTTCGGGAGGTACCGCCGCTGTTACCATAGCCATCGAAGTACCAAACACCATCGAAGAGCCCAGTCCCTGTAAAACCCTGAACGTAATCAGCATGACCGATGATGTGGAAACAGCCCCGAGTAGGCAGGAAACCGAGAAAATAACCATCCCTGTGATAAATATTTTTTTGCGCCCAACAATATCGCTCAGAGCCCCAAACGGCAACAGAAATACAGCCGAAGCCAGAATATACGACATGGCAATCCAACTCATGCTCTCGGCGTGCATACCAAATTCAGCGCTTATTTGAGGGAGTGCCAGGTTAACCGACGAACCCATGAAGGGTGTTACGAATGATGCCAGCATGGTGAGAACTATGAGGCCTGTGAACGATTTATTCTGCTGTCTGATTTCTGTCATTCCCGAATGTCTGATAAAATCGCAAAGCTACAAAAAACACTGTCAGGCAAATAAAAAAAAAAGCGTCCCGGAGCGGGGACGCCTTTACGACGCATTCTACGCCACACACTACAACCAAGTACTACGTGTCTTTGCGCGAATTGTCGCGGTAATTGTTCAGAATTTCGTCAATCTGCTGAAGAAGCATCTGGCCCATCATTACCAGTTCAGGGTCTTTGGGGTAATTGTCGCTTTTCAGGCATTGTTTCAGCCAATAAAGGGTTTCGTCGGTGTATTTTTGTGCTACCCTGATATTGTGCACATAATCGGCCGGACGGTCTGCCTTTTTGGCCTGATAGAGGTTGGAACTGATTGCAAAACCTGCTTCCAGAAGCTTTTTTGCAATAACTTTCTTTTGGGCTTCCTCCAGTTCACCGGAGAAATCAATGACCCCCAGCGCATAGTTGAGGCTCATTTTCAGCAGCGGGAAATTATCGTTGTTTTTCATGACTATAATGTTTTAAGGTTTTCTAATTGCCTTTCAAACATAAGACGCATGAAATGTGAAAAAAGTTGTATGTACTTTAAAATATTTTACGAAAAATCAAAGAAATTTCTTAAATATTTCTAAACAATATGCAAAAACCTGTTCAGAACCAGTCTTTCTTACGAAATAGGAACAATCCGGTTACCGATAACAAAATAGAAATAATGATGATTCCGAAGAATGCAAAATTGGAATTTTCAAGAAAATTGGGAACATTCATCCCGTATAAACTGGCAATAAGAGTCGGTATCATCAACAAAATCGAAATCGATGTAAGTCGCTTCATTACAATGTTGAGGTTGTTTGATATCACCGATGCAAAGGCATCCATCATACCACTCTGAATATCGCTGTAGATGTTCGACATTTCGATAGCCTGACGGTTTTCTACAATCACGTCTTCGAGCAGATCTTCCGAAAAATCGTTATTTCTGATATAATTCGAGTTTTTTAGTTTAGCCAGTATGTATTCGTTTGCGCGCAACGAAGTCGTGAAATATACCAAACATTTTTCGAGACGGAGCAGGCTTTGCAGTTCGCGGTTGCGGATTGAACGTTCCAGATCTTTTTCAACCATATTGGTCTGGGTGTTAATCTCTTTCAGGTAGTGGTGATACAGGTTATTGGCATGCAAAAACAAATATAAAACCAAATCAACCTTGTTCTGCGGGAAAAACTTACGCCGCATCTGCTTATTGAAGAAACCGTTGATTACCTGATTTTCTTTCTGGCAAACAACAAAAATATTCTGGTCCTTGATAAACACACCCATTGGGATGGTGGTAAAGGGGATGCCTTCCTCTTTGTTGATTACGGGAATCCTGAGAATCATAAACAAGAAATCATCCTCAAACTCAATCCTGGAGCGTTCGTCCAAGTCGAGAACGTCGGCAATAAGGTCTTCGGGGAGTCCGAAGGTGGTGGTTAAAATATTAATCTCTTCGGGCGAAGGATTAATGGTATTGATGATGGATTCTTTTGTGTACTCGGGAACGGGAGCAATTCCGTTGCTGATAATTTGCCAATACGAGATCATTTTGTTTACCCTCCATGCTTTTTGGTTTGCTGAAGGGTAACGCTACCACTTCATCAAGCCTGATTAATACTTATGCCCGCTTCGTGATAGTCGTCCATTTTTTCGTTAATTTTTTGCAAATGTAATGTATTAATCAAAACGCGCAAATGCAAAAGTCAAATTAAATCGTGATATTCTCCGAATTTATATGATTTAGTTTTTCAATTCGCTGATAAAGAGTGGGATGGGAGTAATTAATAAAAACATACCACGGGTGTGGTGTCAGGTTCGATAAGTTGCGGGACGATAGTTTTTTTAAAGCCGAAATCAGGGCTTCGCCACAAGAATGCGTTGCCGCAAAGGCATCGGCTTCGTATTCGTTTCTCCGGCTGATGATATTGGCAATTATACCAAGAACTGCAGATACCGGGGCAAATAGAATCCCAAAGATTAGGATACCGGAATGGAAACTGTGATTTTCGAACCCCAATGCCTGTGTGAAAACCGGATATTTCAGCAGCAGCGACATTAAGAACAGTGTAAGACCGGTTACAAAGGTCGAAATGAACAACATGGTGATGATGTGCTTTTTCTTATAATGCCCGATTTCGTGGGCGAGTACTGCGACAATTTCCTCAGTGGTCATTTCTTCAATCAGCGTATCGTAAAGAACCACCCGTTTACGGGAGCCGAAACCGGCAAAATACGCATTGGCTTTTGTTGAACGTTTCGATCCGTCGATAACCATAATTTTTTTCAGACTAAAGCCTGTGCTTGCTGCAAAACTACTTATGGCTTCGCGTAACGGGCCTTCGTCGAGGGGCTTTTGTTTATTGAACAGAGGCACAATCAGGTCGGAATAGAATACGTTCATCAACAGGCTTACCACAAAGAAAACAGCCCAGGCAATGAGCCAGAACCATTCGCCCGCAAGCATGTAAACCGATGTAATAATCAACAGCAATCCACCACCCATTGCTGCCATAAGAAACCACGATTTCAAACGGTCGAAAATAAATGTCTTAGAACTGGTTTTATTGAACCCGTATTTTTTTTCGATAACAAAGGTGTCGTAAGCATCGAATGGAATGGAAGCAATATCGGCAGCAAAAGCCAGTACGGCAAAAAACGCAGCACACAGCCAGATTTCGTTGATAAAATAGCCTCGAAGGATGTCGTCGAGCCAGACAAACGCACCGGTAAAAAGTAAAACAAGAATACCCACTGTCGAAAAAGCCTTTTGAATACTGTCGAAACGGAAATTCGATTTCATATAATCTTGTTGCCGGGCATATTTATCGTTATCGTAAATACCTTGGAGAATTGAAGGAACCGGATTTCGTGAGTGGCGTATATTAAGCCAGAAAAGCCATTGCCCTGCAATATACCCAATAACAATAATCGAAATCAGTATGACGAAAATGAGTTGGTGCATACACTGATTACAATACATTAAGTAGTTGTTCCTTAATTTTTTCGAGCTCGTCCTTCATCTGTACTACCAGCATTTGAATCTCGGAATTATTGGCCTTTGAGCCGAGGGTGTTGATTTCACGACCCATTTCCTGTGCAATAAATCCCAGTTTACGGCCTGCCATTTCGTCTCCGCGACAGGTTGCCAGAAAGTACTCGCAATGTTTTTTCAGTCGCACCTTTTCTTCGGTAATATCAAGTTTCTCAATATAAAAAATCAATTCCTGTTCAAGCCGTCCGGGATCGGTCTGAACCTGACGCTGTAATTCGTCAAGTTGCTGAGCAAGTTTTTCACGAATGTGCAGAATGCGTTCCGGTTCAAATATTTCGACTTCCAAAATAAGACTGAGAATTTTTTCGACACGGTGTATGATATCAGCCCCAATAACATTGCCTTCGTGGATTCGAAATTCCTGCAACTGTTGCAGTGTATTGTCGATGGCACTTTTCAGCACATGCCATTCTTCGTCGCCAAGCACTTCGTTGTTCGACTGAGTAACCTCAGGGATGTGGAGTACCGGAACCATAAGTTCGGGTCCGGGTTCAATGTTGTTCTTCCGACAAATTTCCGAAAGCATCGACAGGTAGTGTGAGGCCAGCTCCTCGTTAATGGAAGTTTGCACGTTTGCACCGCCCAGTTCCACATACATGGCAAAGTCGATTTTACCGCGCTGCATAACGCTGATAATTGATTCGCGGATTTCGGATTCTTTTTCGCGGTAATAGCTGGGTATCCGCAACGACACGTCGGCTTGCTTACTGTTCAACGATTTTAACTCAAGGGTAATGTTTTTGTTGTTGAAGGTGAGTTTTGTCCTTCCATAGCCGGTCATCGAAACTATCATAGTATTTTTTTTGCAAAGGTAATCAATTCGGGCGATGTTGTATTGTTGCCTGAAGTAACCCGTCTATGTTTAATCAAGCAGCAGGTAGCCGAATAATTCAGCCGAAAAGGCAAGCACTACATGCAGAATAATTCCTGCCCTGATGTTTTGGGTTTGATAGGCCACCACACCAAGAATATATCCGCCAAAAAAGGAAGAAATAATTTCGGGAAGTGGTTTTCCAAAATGAATGACCACATAGAGCACAGCCATGGGTAGGATGGCATGTTTACCTAAATATCGAACCATGCCGATTACGAGTACACCCCTGAAGAACAATTCAATCCAAACAAAATCTATCAGGTACGATAATTCAAATCCAATTGCGGTAAGCCAGCGTGGCACATCGAGGTAATCGGCGCAAACCCTGAAATACGACGAATCAAGTATCGGATAATACTCTTGTATACCCGGCAGGTACATGGCGCCATACATGACAGCAACAATCAGCAATATTACGTCGAGGTAACGCGTCCAGACAATTTGATTCAGGTGAAGACCGTAAAAACTGTTGAGTTCGTTTTTTTGCCACAGGCGGTAAATCAGGAACATTGGTAAACCCAGGGTAATGAGCCCTGATATGTTTTCACTTACGTAATGCAGCCAAATCCGGCATGGGGCAGGACTATGCACCACTACACAGATATAACCGTAAAAAACGCTGTAGATGCTGTATATGAGTATTGCCAGAGAACCCAGGAGCAGAAACCGGCGCCATTCGCGTATCTTTACTGTGCCCAATGCATGCAATAAAGCAACACTACTCCAGTAAACCAGCAGGTTTTTTCCGGTTTCGATGGGGTATATCCAGTAGCGATAACTAAATTTTTGAGTTACAAATTGTTCTGCCGAAAAGAGTGAATTTAAGACGATTAACAAGCCTGCAAATAACAGCATGGCAATAAATGCGGTAAGCGAAAAATCTTCCCTGAAATGCTGGCGCAGGGTTTTAAGGAGGAACTTCATATTGCGAATATGCAAATTTTATTGCATTTCGCAAGAGGTTTTGTAACTGTTATTCTATGATAAGTCGCGTTACTGTATTGAGTTCTTCACCCGTAAGCATTACAATATACATTCCTTTGCAAAGTCCGCTCAGATCGAAATAACTCTCTTTATCTTCGAGTAGGGCATCAAATACAATACTTCCTTTTGTATCGAGAACCGATAAACGGGAGCCAATAAACTCAGCAGGAATGTTTACCGCGATTTTACCATCTCCGGGGTTGGGAAATATCTGAAGTTTTCCGGAAGCAGTCAAATCGATGCTATTGGCATTGACCACGGTAACTGAAATACTGTCGGATTTGAAGCAACGGGTTTCGCTACCGGTATGAATTCCGGTGGTGCCAACGGTGTCGGAAACGGTAACTTTGATTTTGTGTACACCTACGCCCAAATCAGATCCTCTTACTGTGAAGCTTGGGTTGGTTGATCCATCCTGCCACAGGTATTTATGATAATCGTTGCCTTGGTTTACATTCAGGTTGAATAAACCATTGGTTGTTATTGTCGTATCATTTCCCAATTCAAGATTGAGTTCATGACATAAGGTGTATTTTACGGTTCCGCCCATTTGCGGATTCCCCGGAGCGGCAAATTCAAACAGCAATCGTATCCATGCATTGGCATAAACTTCAACGGTGCGGATTCCGGGTATGCTGTTGGGTGTTCCCTGAAGTACCAAACAATACTTTTCTCCGCCGTACATATAATCATCTTCGTTGCCTGAATTGGTTTCCCAGTCAAGACCTTCGGGTATATTGGTTATGGTTGTAAGTTGTATGCGTGTGATGGTAACATCAAAGTTTCCCCATGTTTCGGCACTTACCGGCGAAATAATGGTAAGAACTGTATGGTACGGCTCGTTATTGAAGCCTACCGGCAGTAAATAGGGATATCTTACGCCCACACCTTCCGGGTCGGTTACCGAAGGTTCCGGGGTGCACACCGCCCATTGCGAAAAAACATGTAATGATGTAAAAAGTATAAAAGCAATGGCTATTGTTGATTTTAATAAAGTTTTCATAACAACAAAATAGAGTTACAGGTTAAATAATCATTTCGAAACAAAAGTAATCTATTTCATATACGTCCTTATCGCTACAAATACAAAATTATTAACATCATTGGTTAAATAAAATTATGGCTGCGATGGTTTGAATTTCCCCAGGTTTTTACTGTCGAAATGGGTAATATAGCTTGCGCTGCGACTGTTTTGTGCCTGAGCGTCGGAAATAAAGATTTCAGCAGCATTCAAATAGGCGTCGTTGCGATGGGCATCATGCAGCAACAGGTAACCCATGATAATGTTACCGCACATTTCTACCAGGCGGCGTGCATGAAAATCGGTGTATTCGTTGTCGGCAACTTCCGATACCAGGCTCCATGTATGGCTATACTGCGAAGTCATTTCGATAAGAATCTTTTTCAGGTATTCCCATTCGGGACGTACTTCAATGGTTTGATATTCGTTAATCCGGGCGAGAAACTGGCCTGTAGTTACACCTCTGATAGCAGCAACCACCTGAAGTTGTGTTGTTCCCTCGTAAATCGAAGTAATACGGGCATCGCGATAAATGCGCTCGATGGCAAAGTCCTTCATATATCCGGTTCCGCCATGGATCTGGAGGCTGTCGTATGCAATGCGGTTTGCAAACTCGCTCGAAATCAGCTTAACCAGTGGTGTGAATACGTCGGCTAGCCTGTTGTATTTTTTTTGTTCAGCGATTTCTTCTTTTTCGAGTTTGCGCTCTTCTGCAACAAAGTTGTAGGCTTTGTACATATCCACAAAACGCGTGGTTTCGTACAGCAGGCTGCGTACGGCCAGGGTCCAGGCATTCATATTAGCCAGCATTTCGTACACTGCCGGAAAACGGTTGATGGTTTTTCCGAATTGTTTGCGTTCCGAGGCGTATTTTACAGCCTCACGCAGTGCAGCTTCAGCAATGCCTACCGATTGGGCGGCGACACCCAGACGGGCACCATTCATCAACGACATTACGTATTTAATGAGACCCAGCTTGCGGTCGCCAACCAGCTTTGCGGGTGCATCACGAAATACAAGTTCGCAGGTAGGAGAGCCTACAATACCCAATTTATGTTCAATGCGACGTACCGTAACGGCCTTGTGTGTTTTATCGTAAACAAACAGCGACAAGCCGCGGCCATCAACAGTTCCTTCCTCCGAACGGGCCAATACCAGCGAAATATCTGCATCGCCGTTGGTGATAAATCGTTTTACGCCATTCAGCAGCCATGTGCCACGCGCTTCATCCCAATGAGCTTTCAGCCTTACTGCCTGAAGATCCGATCCGGCATCGGGCTCGGTAAGGTCCATAGCAGCTGTGGCTCCACCGTTAAAACGGGGCAGAAACTCGTCTTTGATTTCCTCACTGGCGAATTCCAGCAATGTTTCACCACAGTCCTGCAACCCCCAGATGTTGGCGAAGCCTGCATCGGCACGGGAAACAAGCTCGGCAGCCATCACGTAAGGAACCATCGAGAAGTTGAGACCTTTGTATTTACGGGGGAAAGCCATACCCACTACACCTGCTCGGGTGAGTGCATCGTGGTTCTGTTGGGTTCCGGCGGCATATTTTACCCTGCCATCGATTACCTCGGGACCCGTGGCATCAACATGTTCTGCGTTGGGGGCAATGATGTCGCCACAAATTTCACCGATAATACTCAGCACTTTTTCGTAACTGTCAATACAATCTTCATAATCGGCAGGAGCATCATCATACACCCCGTAATCACGGAATTGCATTTCCTTAAGGGGAATTATTTTTTTCATCAACGGATGATGCAGATGAAATTTCAGGTTGTCGTTATCGTCGAAGAAATTAGCCATGGTTTCTTTATTTTTTATTTTTCTTGTAAGATGCAATCATTTTGGGTATCACCGAATTCAAATCGCCGGTTATTACATAGTCTGCAATTTCATTAATAGGAGCTTCCGGGTCGTTGTTTATCGAGATAATCATTGCCGACTGATCCATACCGGCGGTATGTTGTACCTGACCACTGATACCGCAGGCAATATACAGTTTGGGGCGTACGGTAACACCTGTCTGCCCAACCTGCCGTTCGTGTTCCACATAGCCAGCATCAACCGCTGCACGGCTTCCGGCAACTTCACCACCCAACACCGAAGCCAGTTCATACAGCAGGCGGAAGTTATCCTTTGAGCCCACTCCATAGCCTCCTGCAACAATCACCGGCGACGATTTGATATCGACTTTCGAAGCCTCAAAATGCCTCTCGATGAGTTCTACAACAAAATCAGAGTCATTTAAATAAGACTGTACATCCAGTTTTTTTAATTCGAAGCTACCGGAATTCGGTAACATTTGTTTTTTCATAACACCTTCGCGCACCGTTGCCATTTGCGGGCGGTGATCCGGATTGATAATGGTGGCAATGATGTTACCGCCAAAGGCAGGGCGTATTTGATACAACAATTGTTTATAGGTGATATCGGTCTTTTTTTCGTAGTGCTCGCCAATCTGCAAATCGGTACAGTCGGCCGTAAGTCCGCTATGCAGTGCTGACGAAACCCGCGGACCCAGATCGCGACCGGCATTGGTTGCACCCATCAGGCAAATCTGCGGCTGCGTTTCTTTCATTACACCCACTGTTATGGCGGTATAGGGCAGGGTTTGATAATATTCAAGGCGTGCATCGTCGGCGAGGTACACGATATCGGCTCCGTATTGGTGAAGCAGTTCGGCTTCTTTACTGATATTATAACCGATAACCAGTGCTTCGAGCTTACAATGGAGTGTGTTGGCCAGTTCCCGACCTTTGCTGAGTAATTCGAGGCTTACATCGGCAATTTTTCCTTCACCGGTCTCACAAAAAACACAAACATGGTTCATATAATAGTGTTTAATTTTATCTTAATAAAAACATTAATTAATGTATTGTAACCAATTATTAACCAATAGTATGGTTGATAATTAAATCTTTCATTAGATTCTCAATTTCCACCTCGTTGTCGCTTAGCTTCAACGATTCTTTGGCAGTGAAAACCACATTGTCGATTTTCTTCACTTTGGTTGGTGAACCGCTCAAGCCGAGGTGTTCTTCTTCGGCATCGATGTCTGTTACGCCCCATTCCTGTATTTTGAGCCAGGGTTTTTGTTGAACAAAGTAATCGCTGGCCAACTCCTGCAATTCGGTGTTGGTAACGGCATGCTTGTATTTAAGTGTAAGGAATGCATTCCGGTTACGGCAGTGCGGTGCCGAGCTACCAACGGTTACCAGAACCGGCAGTTGTGCCTGAACAATTTCGATACCGCGGTCGAGACGCCTTTTTAAAACCAGTTTTCCATCGCTAAAATCAATTTCTTCGGCATAAGTAATTTGTGGTATGCCCATTTTTTCGGCTACCTGAGGTCCTACCTGTGCTGTGTCGCCATCGATTGCCTGCCTGCCTGCAATAATCAGGTCGGGATTCAGTTTTTTCACTGCCAGCGAGAGGGCATAGGATGTGGCCAGTGTATCGCTGCCGGCAAATTTGCGGTCGGTGAGCAGCACGCCATCGTCGGCCCCGCGGTACAGCGATTCCCTGATGATTTCGGCTGCACGCGAAGGACCCATCGTAAGCACAGTGATGTGGCTGCCCGTAAATTTTTCTTTCAGCCGCAGTGCCTGCTCCAGGGCGTGAAGGTCCTCGGGATTAAAAATGGCAGGCAATACCGCACGGTTCACCGTACCATCGGCTTTCATGGCATCTTTACCTACGTTGCGTGTGTCGGGAACCTGTTTCGCTAGTACAACAATTCTGAGTTTTGTCATAATTTTTCCTGAAAAAGTTGGCACAAAGATAGAAACCGATTGCAAAACATCAAATTGTGTGTTTGGCATGGTTTTAATCAGTAACATTAATTACTTTTGTCGTGATAAAACTTTTGGAATGATTGATAACACTACAATATGCGCCATTGCAACACCGGCAGGCAGCGGTCCGGTGGCTTGCGTAAGAATGAGCGGAGTTGATGCCTTGAAAATCATGAAAGCATTGCTGCTGAGCCGTTCGGGAAATATGCCGATGTTTGAGCCACGGAAATTATACAAATGTACAATAGGAAATGCCGAAGAAGTGCTTGACGAGGTTTTGGCAGTGTACTATAAGGCCCCGCAATCGTATACCGGTGAGGATAGTGTAGAGATTTTTTGTCATGGAAGTACTTACATTCAGCAGCGCATGCTCGAAATGATGTTAGAACACGGCGCCCAACCTGCCGGGCCTGGAGAGTTTACCCAGCGTGCATTCCTCAACGGGCAGCTCGATCTTTCGCAAAGCGAAGCTGTGGCTGAAATAATTGGTGGGATTTCGGCATCGCAACACCGGTTGGCCATAAACCAGTTGCGGGGAGGTGTGAGCCACATGATTGCCGGTCTAAGGCAGCAACTCCTGCATTTCATCAGTTTGATTGAACTGGAACTCGATTTTTCTGACGAAGATGTGGAATTTGCCGACAGAGAAGTCTTGCAATCGCTCATCAGTGAGATACTCAATACAATCAGCAGCCTGATAGCAGGGTTCCGTTACGGCAATGCCATACGAAAAGGGGTGGGCGTGGCCATTGTGGGCAGACCCAACACCGGCAAGTCGTCGCTGCTCAATCTGCTACTCAACGACGATAAAGCCATTGTGAGCGAGATACCCGGAACCACCCGCGACGTGATTGAAGACAGCGTGGTAATCGAGGGGATTTTGTTCCGCTTTATCGATACGGCAGGTATACGCAGCACCGAAAACGAAATTGAACTTATGGGTATTGCAAGAACACGCGACCGCATTGCCCGTGCCGATATTGTTCTTCCACTGGCTGAAACATCCGACAGCGATTCTGATATAACCGCCTTGCTCGATGAAGTATGCACTTTAATGAATATGCAGGAGCAGCAGGTAATTCCGGTGCTGAATAAAGCCGATATATATGCCCCCCGCGAATATCAGATCTTTTTGAATCCATTGCCCGTTTCGGTGAAGACCGGATACAACATTTCCTTACTGAAACAACGACTGGTAGAGGCCGTGCAGCAAATGAAACCGGGGAGTATGGATGTGGTAATTGCCAATGTGCGGCATGTTGCCGCGCTGCAGCAGGCACAGGAGGCCTTGTTCAGGGCGCAGGACGCTTTAATGCAGGGTTTACCCGGTGATTTGCTGGCGCAGGACGTGCGCGAAGCCGTGCATTACCTCGGTGCCATTACCGGGGCTATTGGCTCCGATGAAGTACTGGGCAGTATCTTTAAAAATTTTTGTATCGGAAAGTGATCATCGGTTGATTTGGCTTTCTTTCCATCTTGCTTGTGGTTCGAAGTAGTATTTAGGGTATTCAGAATACAGGAGACAGAATACAGAAGAGGCTTTTCATTGGGCGATAGAAAACTGCTGCTCCGATGAAAGATTTAAATTACATCCGAAGAAGAATGCTGTTAAATTGCTTATCACCCCTTCTGTATTCTGTATTCTGACTTCTGACTTCTGCATTCTAACTTTTACTGTCTGAATTGTTATTCCATCCGATATTACCGGAAATTTGAGATACCGCCATCAAATTGCATAAAAAAAAGCAGCCCTAAGACTGCTTTTTTGTTATTGTGTATCAGCTTATTTCATTAACAGGGGAACCAGATCAACCACACGGTTCGAGTAGCCCCATTCGTTGTCGTACCAGGAAATGATTTTTACGGTACGGCCGTTGACCATAGTACATCCCGCATCGAAAATCGAAGAGTGTGGGTTGTGAATAATATCCACCGATACAATGGGTTCTTCGGTATATTCTAGAATTCCTTTCAGCGGGCCTTCGGCAGCGGCTTTCATGGCAGCATTTACTTCTTCTTTGGTAACCTCGCGTTTGAGGTTCACAACCAAATCGACCGACGAGCCGGTAGGAGTAGGTACGCGCACGGCCATACCATCGAGTTTGCCTTTAAGTTCGGGCATTACTTTACCCACGGCTTTTGCGGCACCGGTAGTGGTAGGTACCTGCGACACAGCACACGACCGGGCACGGCGAAGGTCTTTGTGCGGACCGTCGAGAATGTTCTGGTCGTTGGTGTAGCTGTGTATGGTGGTCATCAGGCCGTTTTCGATACCAAACGATTCGTGCAGTACTTTTGCCACAGGGGCAAGGCAGTTGGTGGTGCAACTGGCATTCGAAACGCAGATGTGTTCAGGCTTCAGCATGTGTTCGTTCACACCCAGTACAATCATGGCATCGATTTCGTCTTTCGACGGAACACACAGAATTACTTTTTTAGCTCCATTTTTTATGTGGTCGCCATATCCGCCTTTTTCGCTTTCGCGATTCAGAAAAATACCGGTCGATTCTATTACCACATCGGGAGTTTCGCCCCAGGGAATTTTGGATGGACTGCGCTCGGCACTTACTTTGGTTGCTTTTCCGTTTACAACCAGCGAATCGGCTGTGTAGCTGATGTCGGCATCAAATCTGCCCTGTGTTGAGTCGTATTTGAGCAGGTGAGCCAGGGTTTTGGTATCGGTAAGGTCGTTGATCCCTACAATTCTAATGTCGCTGCGACTTTGAGCTATTTTGAACACATTGCGTCCGATGCGTCCAAAACCGTTAATAGCAACTTTTATCATAGCTTTTTTGTTTTAATTTCAGGCAAAGGTAAAAAAAAGCTTTGTGCATTATTGCAAAAAAATGTATGTTAAAAAAGATACCTGTATTTAATTGGTTTATGTATTTGAAATTCACTTACTAAAGAGACCTTTGTGATAATCAACTGAAAGAAAATATTAAAAAAAAAGCCCCGCGGTTGCGGGGCGGTGGTATCACCTGGAATCGAACCAGGGACACCAGGATTTTCAGTCCTGTGCTCTACCTGCTGAGCTATGATACCAAAATTTTCGAGGTGCAAACATATAGCAATTTTTTTAATTCTGCAATATCACTTTAAAAAAACAAGAAAAAAATGATGCGCATGTTGTCGGCGATGGTATAATACATTGATAAACAGGGTTCAGGAGACAGGTGGCACCATTCTGTTTAACAACAACCCAAAACAACGTTTTATTCAGTGCCATCTGATAAAGTTTACATTACTTTGTACAAGTCACAATTAAAAAGATTGTATTATGATAACTAATCTGGAATCTGCCTTTTCGGTAATAGCCAACAGTTCGAAGCGCTCTGCCATCCGCGAAATTCTGAAACTTACCCAAAAGCCCGACATTATTTCGTTTGCGGGAGGTCTGCCATCGGCCGATTCTTTTCCGGTTGAAGACATTCGCCGCATCAGCGACCATATACTCAGTACGATGGGTACTACTGCCCTGCAATATGGAACCACCGAAGGCTGCGTGCAGTTGAAGGACCAGTTAATAGCGCATTATGCCTGCGATGGTACCCTGATGAACCGCGATAACCTACTGATTACCACATCGTCGCAACAGGGTCTCGATTTGGTGGCAAAAATATTTATTAATCCCGGCGATACGGTTATCTGCGGCTTGCCTTCGTATTTGGGCGGAATCAGTGCATTCAGGTCGTATGGAGCTAAGCTTGAAGGAATTGAGCTTGACGCGCAGGGTATGCGCTCCGATTTACTTGAGCAAAAACTCGAAGCCTTGAAGAAAATCGGGGTTAAACCGAAATTTATTTACATTATACCCGATTTTCAGAATCCGGCAGGAATCACCATGCCGGTGGCACGACGCAAAGAGATTCTTGAATTGGCCTATCGCTACGATGTGTTGATTGTGGAAGACAGTCCCTATCGTGAACTACGCTTTGATGGTGAGGCTCAGGATATGATATATAAAATTGATACTACCGGACATGTGATTGCACTGGGGACATTCTCGAAGATACTGGCTCCGGGTTTTAGAACGGGCTGGGCAATCGGACATCCCGAAATTATTGACAAACTGGTGGTAGCCAAACAAGCCACCGACTTATGTACTCCGGCCATTTTGCAGCTTATTATCGCCAGATATATGGAGGAAGGCTTGCTGCATAAGAATCTTCCAAGAACCATCGCCATGTATCGCGAAAAGCGTGACCTCATGCTGAAGTGTTTCGACGAAAACATGCCCGAAGGGGTGAGCTGGACAGAACCCGAAGGCGGTTTGTTTCTGTTTATGACCCTGCCAAAGCACATGAATGCCGAGAAATTATTTGCCGTGGCAATCGAAAATAAGGTGGCCTTTGTGCTGGGGCAGACGTTCTATTGCGATGGAGGCGGACAAAACACCCTGCGTCTTAATTTTTCGTTTGCAACCCACGAACAAATTGTAGAAGGGGTGAAGCGTCTGGCCAAGGCAATTAAGGAATATAAATAGCTTTCGACTAAACTTTTCTAAAGTTCCAAACTTTAGAAAAGTTAGACGAAAAGCTATTATATTTGTATAGCTTAAATTTCTTATCCGATGAAGGAACTTTTATTATTTACGACGCTAATAGTATTGTCGGTTGTTGTGAATGCCCAGGGCATTTGCAGGTTGAGTGTACACACCGGAAACAAAGGTGTTGCTGCATTTACTGAACTGGGTATAGTTCCGGTTCACGGATTTCTCGAAAAAGACGGCGTTTTTACGGGTGAATTCGAAAGAAGCGACTTGAGTAAACTGGCAGCCTCTCAGCTCGATTACGAAGTAATCATTGCCGATGTTAAAGAATATTACCGAAACCGGAGTGTCGATACCAAAGACCCGGTGTTTAATTCATGCTTCAGGCAGGTGGAAAACTATCCTTTACCCACCGGTTATGCTCAGGGCAGTATGGGAGGATACTACACCCTGGATGAAGCGTATGCTGCACTTGACCTTATGCACAGTATGTATCCCAATTTGATTACGGTAAAAACACAGATCGGGTCTTCCATCGAAGACAGACCGATTTACAGCCTTGTTATTTCTGATAATCCGGGAAGTTCTGAAGGCGAGCCACAGGTGCTTTATACATCGTTACACCACAGCAGTGAGCCATGTTCGTTGCAGCAGTTGATTTTCTTTATGTTTCATATTCTCGAAGGCTATGGTACTGACCCCGAAATCACCTACCTTATAAATAACACCGAGCTTTATTTTGTGCCCGCAGTAAACCCTGATGGATATTCGTATAACGAACAGGAAAATCCTGATGGTGGAGGCGACTGGCGTAAAAACCGCAGAATAGTAACTCCATTCATCGGGAATAGTGGTATTGGGGTTGATTTAAATCGCAATTATGGCTATGCGTATGCCTACGACAATATCGGTTCACAGCCTACTGTATTAAGTCCATGGTATCGCGGTTCAGCGGCTTTTTCGGAGCCGGAATCATCGGCCATGCGAAGCTTTCTGATGTCACATCAAGTTAAAATTCAGGTGAACTGGCATGCCTATGGTAATATGTTGATATATCCCTGGAGCTACATAAACCAGAGTACACCTGATTCGTTGCTGTTTCTTGCTATCTGCGATAAAATGACCGAGGACAACCACTATCGCTACGGAAATGTTGGTGAGACCTACGGATACCAAAGCAATGGTGACGCCGATGATTATTCCTATGGAGAGACCACCGAAAAGCCCAAGACCCTTTCGATGACAGCTGAAATTGGTACCAACGATGATTTGTTCTGGCCGGCTCCGGATAAAATTGACAACCTGTGCCGTGGAGCCGTTAGGCAGAACCTGAATATGGCACATTTTGCCCACGATTTTTATCTGTTCGACGATGTTAGTTCCGATATTATCGGCAGTAGTCAGGGCGAACTCCCTTTTACCATAGAATGTGTGGGGCTCGACACACCTTCGAATTTTACAATTAATTATGTTCCTCTTTCGGGCAATATCAGTTTTCAGGCCACGAATCTGCCATTTGCCAATATGAGCTTGCTGGAGAAACGGGAGGGGAGCATTCCCTATACTATTTCGGCTGCTTATGGCGATGAAGTCGCTTTTGTGGTGGAAGGCAACAATGGATTGTACACTTTCAGGGATACTATTTATAAGTATTATGGTCCGGCCACCATGCTTTTTTACGACGATTGCGAAACCATGAATCACTGGGAGGGCGACGACTGGGATGTTACCAATAGTGTTTATTTTGCCGGTAATGGTTCAATTACCGAATCGCCCGAAGGCAATTATTCGTTGTTTCAGACCTCAGAAATTGAAACGGTGGAAACTATTGATCTGTATAACATGGGTTATGCATTTCTGACATTTAAAACCCGTTATGCCATCGAAAATACCCATGATTATTGCCAGATTTCGGTTTCGAACGACAATGGAAATAACTGGCAGCCACTGTGTACGAAGCATGCCCGTGTGGGTAGCGACGATCAGGACGAAGGGCAGCCTGTATATACCGGAATAAAAACGGCCTGGTTTACCGACAAAGCCAGTTTGAACGATTATTTGGGCCAACAGATAAAAATCAGAATTCGGTTTGTTGCTGATCAGTCGAATAACAACGATGGTATTTATTTCGATGAATTCAAGGTGATTGGTTGCGACACTTCGTTGCTGGCAATCCATACGATGGCAAGCGGCGAGCTGACTATGTATCCGAATCCTGCCGGTGAAACCTGCTGTTTCGAGACATACGATTCGGGGCACTATACTGTGCATGACCTTAGCGGCAGGCTGGTTGGGGAGGGCTTTTACAGCGCCGGACGTAACTGTATTGCAACTGCCGAATGGAAGCCCGGAATTTATGTAATTCAGTTTACCGGTGCAAAAAACTATTGCGAAAAAATACTGAGGATGTAAGCGTTTATCGGGCAAGCTTGCAAAAATGGCAGTTGAAAATTGTCATGTTAATTGTATCTTTGCGACAATAAAAATCTTTGCCGATGACTTTTCAGCAGATCATGAACGACCTGAAAAACCGTATTTATAAGACGGTGTATTTTCTGCATGGCGAAGAGCCTTATTTTATTGATGCCATCAGCGATTATATCAGCGACCATGTGCTTGCCGAAAGCGAAAAGGCGTTCAACCAGACCATACTATATGGTAAAGATGTGGCGCTTATTGAAGTGATTGAAGCGGCACGTCGTTTTCCGATGATGGCTAGCCATCAGGTGATTGTGGTAAAAGAAGCCCAGAATATTAAGGATTTCAAGCTGTTAGGCGACTACATGCAGGCTCCGATGCAATCGACTTTACTGGTTTTTGCTCACAAGTACAAAAAAATTGATAAGCGGCTAAAGGTTTTTAAGGATATTGACCAGAAAGCCATATTGTTTGAGTCGTCGAAACTGTATTCGAATCAGGTTACGCCATGGATTGTATCGTATCTTGAGGCTAAGTCGAAAACCATTCATCCGCGTGCAGCTGCACTGATGAGCGAATGCCTTGGCAGCGATTTGTCACGTATTGCGGGAGAACTGAATAAGTTGCTGGTGATTTTGCCCGAGAATCAGACTCAGGTGAGCGAGGAGTTGGTGAAGGACAATATCGGAATTCACCGCGACTTCAATATTTTTGAACTGCAGAAGGCATTGGGGATGCGCGATGCATTTAAAGCATATCAGATTGTGGATTATTTTGCTAAAGACCCCAAGAACCATGCGCTGGTGGTGGTTGTCGGTCAATTGTTCGACTACTTCAATAAGTTGATTGTGTATCATACGTTGCCCGACAAAAGTAAGAACAATGTGGCTGCCGCACTGGGTGTGAATGTGTTTTTTACCGACGATTATCGTATTGCCGCAGCCAATTATTCGCCGGTAAAACTGATGCACGTGGTGTCGCATTTGCGTCATGCCGACCTGATGAGCAAGGGGGTTGATGCTTCTGCGGTGGAGGATGCCGATATTATGAAAGAATTGGTTTTTAAAATTTTACATTGATGGAATTTGTGGTATATATTGTTATTGGCCTTACGGTGTTATTCAGTTACCTGGCATGGAAAAACAATGCCCTGTTTGAGAAATACCTGTTCAGTGCCAACCGTATTGTGCATCATAAAGAATATTTCAGGATGATCAGTCATGCATTTCTTCACGCCAACTGGATGCACCTGATTGTGAATATGCTGGTGTTGTGGTCGTTTGGTAGCGCTTTGATGACGTATTTCGGCATCGTGTTTGGTTCGTTGGGTGCTTTGCACTGGTTGCTGCTTTACCTGCTTTCGATTATAGCATCATCGCTGTATAGTTTGTTTAAGCATAAAAACAATGCATGGTACAGTGCCGTTGGAGCATCGGGGGCAACTTCGGCGGTAGTATTTGCCTGTATCTTTTTCGACCCATGGAACATGATATACTTTTTTGGTGTAATTCCGATACCGGGCATTCTGTTTGGTGCCATCTATTTGATTTACAGCTATCGCGAAGCAAAACGGGGAGCCGATAATATTGGGCACGATGCCCATTTCTGGGGTGCTGTGTTCGGGTTTTTCTATCCCCTGGTGGTAAAGCCAGAGTTGCTGAAGCATTTTATAAGTCAAATTACCATTTTGCCATTCTGATGAAAAATAAAGCCATATTTCTCGACCGCGATGGTGTAATTAATTTCGAAAGAGGCGATTACAACCTGTGTGTTGACGACTTTGTGGTGAACGAGGGTGTGGGAGAGGCCATCGCATTGCTGAAACAGCATGGTTTCAGGGTTTTGGTGATTTCGAATCAGGCAGCCATATCCAGGGGGCTGTTGAGTTTTGACGTGGTGGAAGCCATGCACGATAAGCTGAAGAAACATCTTGAGTTGTTTGGCACTGCAGTGGACGAAATTTATTATTGTCCGCATCACGAAAGTGTTACGCGCTGTTTGTGCCGAAAGCCATCACCATTGTTTATCGAGAAGGCGGTGTCGCGGTTTGGTCTTGATGTACGGCAATCGTATTTTATAGGTGATCGAGAGCGTGATATTGAAGCGGCGGCGGCTGCAGGTGTTAAGGGTATTTTGATTGAATCGAACTACCGACTGCCGGATTTGTGTAAACAAATAGTACTTGGTAAGCTATGATTTCACGCGCCCGCTATGTGATGATAAATGGCAATTTTTTGCCTGCCGACGGGCCTTGTCTGATGGCCGGTAACCGTGGTTTTTTATATGGCGAAATAGCACACCGTAGTATGCGGGCAGCCTCGGGAAAAGCTTTTTTCTTCGATTATTATTTCGATAGTTTACATGATGAATTGGTGCAGCGTGGTTTCAGGCTTCCGCAATTGTTTCGCGGTAAGTTGGTGGAGCACGATGTTTTTCTTTTGCTGCAAAAATGCCGCGTGTATCAGGGAGCCTGGGTCAGGATGTCGGTGTATCGCGATGGTGGGGATGGTTTATTGTTTGGTGACGACGACTCTGTTTCGGTAATGCTGGAAGCATGGAAACACCCTCAACAGGAGTTTGTGCTGAACGAAGTGCCTGTGAAAATAAGTATCAGCGAAGATGTGATTTTACCTGAATCGGGCAGGACGATGACTGATGCAGGAAGGCTGTTGCGCAGGAGTAGTAATGACCCGCAGCACTGTTTGTTGTTTATGAACAAGCATCATCACATTGTGCAGGCTGCCGGTGCCAATCTGGTTTTGGTGAAAGGCCGCGAACTGTATTTTCCGCCCGTCGAAGCATTGGTTACGCGCGATGTAATCTGCGATGTTTTCGCCGACACAGTGACTAATGCCGGTTACCGTATTGTAGAAAATGCGCTGGTTAACCCGTATGATATGGCAGGTTTCGACGAGGTGCTGCTTCTGGACTCGTTGCACGGACTACGTTGGATTGGTGCATTTGGTGAGAAACGCTACTTCAGGAAACAGGCTGATGTATTGTGTCGCTTGCTGGTTGAAGCAAGCAAAACCACCTAATTTTAACCGGATTTTTACATTTCGCGGCATACGATTTGATGCAATCATGGGAAATTTTATTGAAATGAAAACATTATACAAACTTATTTTCGGGGTAGTATTGGTGGTTGGCATGGCTTCGTGTACACAGGAACATGATGTGAGTACGGGCTTTCAGTGTAATTTTGAGCATGGTTCGTATGGCGAAAGCCGCGCAGCCTTCGGGAGTGAAAAAATATACCTCGAAGGTACTGTCGTGATGGGGCCTGGCTTGTTTTACATAGGGTTGTTCGATCCCGAGGGCAACGAAGTGTATTCTTCGATTTTTGATAATACCCTTACAGGCAGCAACAGCACCAAAACCTATTTTATTGATGCATCAGTGGATGGACACAGCGGAACCTACCTGCTAAGCTACGAAAGCACCAATGCCGAGGGAAGCCTGAATGTAAAATTGCATAATTGATTTTTTTAAACTTCATTTGTATCACATAAATATAACTACCAATGAAAATTCTAACCTCTGTTGTTTTAATTTTTGCCTTCGCCGGTATTTCGGCTGGCCAGCAGGTAACAAACAAGGACATTAAAAAGTTCTGTAAAGGTTTTATTACCGCTGTGAATAAGCACGATCTGTCCGCCTGTCTGAATTATTTTGATAACGACTACCGCGTTGCCCAGCACGATAAGTTCCTTGGTGGAAATACAAAACAATTTGTTGAGGAATTTCTTGCCGGATATTCAGAGAAATTGGCCCCCGATGGTAATATGTATGTTCCCGATTTCGATAATATTGGCAATATTGAACTGACTGCCATTGATTTTGCAGGTGAAAACGAGTGTTATGTGGTTTTCAGAATTACCCTGAAGTCGGAAAACTATTTTGAAGCCGGTGTAATGATTCACTATTACTCCAAGAAAAAAATGGGTTTTGTGGGTGCTATGGGATAGTTCTTGTAAAAAAAATGCCCGCGAAACGGGCATTCAATCAATTTCATAATTTATTTAGTTGCGGCAGCTTCCTTTGCAGCAAAAACTGCTGAACAGGGGGTTTATTACCAATGAGGTAATCATACCAATGGTTCCGGCGCCGGGTGCAGTAAAGTACCAGGGTACAATCTGTCCTTTCATACCCAATCCGATGAAGTACAAGGCCAGACAAACACCCAAACCAATGATTCCCGATGAAATGGCTCCAAGTTTGTTTACTTTTTTGCAGAACAATCCCCACACAAATGGCCCCAGGAAGAACGAGCCAATGGCACCCCACGAAATACCCAGAATTTCAACAATTACATCGAACTGCACCAATGCCAGTAATACAGCCAGCAGGATGAATACCGCACTCATAATGCGCATCAGACCGGTGAGTTTTTTGTCGGATGCATTCTTATTGATGAAACCGGCATATAAGTCTTTCGAAATAGACGAGCTACTGATGAGTACCAGCGATGCGAGAGTTGACATGGAGGCTGAGAGTATAAGTAACAATACTATCACCACTAAGGATGCGGGAATTACGCTGGTAAGCAGTTCGGGCATCAGTTTATCAAAAATGGGTTTCCCGTTGTTGAAAAGCGCAGGAGCCGCTTCAGGGCTGAAAAAAACGCGGGTGGTTGACCCTAGGAAGTAGGCAACGCCACCAATTATCAGGGCAAATATGGTGGAGAATATCATGCCGCGCTTAACGGCTTTCCGGTCGCGGATGGCATAAAATTTCTGCACCAACTGTGGCATGGCAAAAGGAGCAACACTAGTGAGAAATACCAGCGCGAACAGGTTGCCGAAACCTGCCGGACCTACCAGTTGCGTAAGTTTGGGCTGTATTGCCGACAGTTTCTCGGTGATATTCATGAGACCGCCGCCTTTATTCAGGGTGAACCCAAAGAGTAATAAAACACTCACCACCATGATAATTCCAAAAATCATATCAATCATGGCCATCGATTTGTATCCGCCAAGTACGATGTAAACCGCTGTAAAAACTCCCATGAACACCAAAGCCTGCCAATACTCGATGTTGAAATTCAGCTCGAAAAGATAGGAGAGACCCATAAAAACTGCTGCGGTATAGGGAATCAGAAAGATGAAAATAACAACTACCGCAGCCAATTTTAGGAAAGAACTGTTATAGCGTTTTTCGAGAAACTCGCTCATGGTCGAAACGCCGTATTCGGTGGACATCTTTTTAATGCGCCATCCCATTACGGCCCACACAAGTCCAACACCTATCAGAGCATTGAAGAAAGCAATCCAAAGTCCTGAATATCCGAATCCCCAGCCCACTTTTCCTGCAAATCCGATGAATAAAACTGCCGAAAAATAAGCGGTACCATACGAAAATGCCGACATCCAGGCTCCTACATTACCACCGCCGAGAAAGTAATCGTTGAAAGATTTGGTTTTTTTTAGACCCATGATGCCAATAATTACAATCATAAGGGCATAGAGGGCAATAACAATAATTTTAACAATCATTTGTTGCTGTTTTAAGTTATTTACTTGGTTTACTATTAGCTGCAGGTTTTCCCGAATAAATATTCCACACCTTATCGATTTTATCTGCAATACGTTTGTGCGAAGTGATGACTCCAATTATAGCCAGCCCGAGTATTACAATCAGGATAATTTCGTTTTTTGTAAGCTTACGCTTCAGGAGTTTTTTCATGTGAACAAAAATAAAAAAAAGAACCTGAAAAAAGCAAGCCTGTGGTTACAATGCAGCAATAATATTTAACAAGTCTTCAACATGTTTTTTAATATCACCTTTTGAGTCATCGTAATGGTTGATAATCACAGCAAAAACGATTTCTTTTCCGCTATCGGGCCGGGCGTAACCGGCCATGGCTCTTACGCCTTTCATACTACCGCCTTTAGCATGTATTTTCCCTTTTCCGGTACCATACTGGCAGTAACGGGTCAGTGTTCCAGAGTTTCCGGCTACCGGAAGGGTAGTCATCAGCGTACCTTGTGTTTTGGCGTTGTAGTGCATGTAGCGCAGCAGATAAACAAGCTGTGAAACGGTAACGGTGTTGAAAACCGACAAACCGGAACCATCCATCATTTGCAGTCCGTCGGTATCCATGCCTTTGTTTTTCCAGAATTCGACAATTTTCGGAAACCAGGTTGTCGGCGTGGCTTGTAATTGTTGCGCTGAAGCGATGGCCAGGTGTTCGGCATACAGATTCAGACTCCACAGGTTGGTGGCATCGCAGATTCGTTTTAGCGGTGGCGATTTGGTAGTGTAAAGCACCTTTACCGGAGGGCGGTATTCTCCTTCAGGCAGACTGCGGGCAGTCTGGGTTACGGTAACCCCATTTTTCGCGAGTGCTTCGCTGAGCAATTGGGCAGCCCATAGCGGTGGATTATCAACGGAGCCTTTTATCGTGAATCGGGTCTGTTTAACGGGCAGACTGCCAATGATGGTTTTCGAGCTGCAACCCGACCCGCCGATGATAAATGATTGGTCACCTCCTTTGGTCGCCGAGATAACTTTGTTGATAAAAGTATAACCGGGAATCTGTGGTTCCATGCCAAGGAGCAGGGTGCTGTCGCCGTCGGAGATACCGGTGCCAAAATGCAGTTTGTACATGTTTTCGTAAATACTCAGGCCACTTACCGGGGCTCCGTAATAGTTGCCAACATCTTCATAAAGCCATGAACCGGGCTGGAATGGATAACAAAACTGAGATGGATCGCCGATTACACAACCATCTATCTTCTTTATTCCGGCATTTTTGATTGCCTTAACCCATTCGCCAATAAAATTGAGGGGTTTCAGGTAATAATCGGCAAAACGATCAGAACCCAGACACGGGTCGCCATACCCGATAATGTATACATTGCCATGAAGGGTGCCTGCGCTGTCGGGAACGCCCGAACAGGCAATTTCGGTTGAAAAGCTGTAGTCTTTACCCAATACTTCGAGGGCTGTCGAGGTGCTGAATAACTTCATGCAAGAGGCAGGAGTGAGACTTAGACGTGGGTTGTGCTGAAACAGGGTGTCGCCTGTGCGGGCGTCGATAATTAAAAGGCCTACCGATGCATTTTTCAGCAATGGATTTTTCAGCCAGTTATCGAATGATTGCTGGGCAAAAGCCGTAACCGCAAAAGAAAAGCACAGGCTGAAACAGACTATGGAAAAATATACACGGTGCTTCATAACAAATTTGTTTCTTGTAAAACTAAGGTATTTTAGGCATCTTTGCAGTAGATTATGGTGAACATTCATAACAAAGCATTGTTAATTCTGAAAATCTGAAATACTATGACACGAAAAGTATTGCTTATGATACTCGATGGCTGGGGCATTGGCGACGGCAGCGAGCGCGATGTAATCAGCACGGCAGCAACGCCCAATATCGACAGGTTGAAGCAGTCTTTCTACAATACCAGCTTGCTCGCATCGGGCGAAAATGTGGGCTTACCCGATGGGCAGATGGGCAACAGTGAGGTGGGCCACCTGAATATAGGCGCAGGCAGGGTTGTTTATCAGGATTTGGTACGTATCAACAAAGAGGTTGAAAATGGGAATCTGGCTCGTAACGAAACCCTGGCACAGGCTTTTGAATACGCAAAAGTCAATACCAAACAGGTTCATTTTATTGGTTTGATTGGCGATGGTGGAGTGCACAGCATGAGCCGGCATTTGTATGCTTTGTGCGATGCAGCGGTTGATGCTGGCCTCAGCAAAATATTTATTCATGCCCTTACCGATGGACGCGACACCGACCCTATGAGCGGCAAAGCATTTACGAAAGAGGTTTTGGAGCATATCGAAGGAACTCCGGTGAAAGTGGCCAGCCTGACGGGACGCTATTATACGATGGATCGCGATAAGCGCTGGGAGAGAATCAAAGTTGGTTACGACGCCATGGTTTCGGGTATCGGACAAGCGTGCAGCGATTTGCTCGCGGGTATTCAGCAATCGTACGATCAGGGTGTTACCGACGAGTTTATCAAACCCCTGATTATGGTTGATGCTGACGGAAAACCGCTGGCAAGCATTCAGGAAGGCGATGTGGTGATTTGTTTTAACTTCCGTACCGACCGGTTGCGACAGATTAGCATTGCCCTAACGCAGAAAGATATGCCCGAAGCCGGTATGAAAACCCTTCCGCTGCAATATTACACCCTTACACGCTACGACGAAAACTTCACCGGTATTCATGTAGTCTACGACAAGCAAAATGTGAAGGATACACTGGGCGAAACGATTTCAAAAAATGGTTTACATCAGCTCAGGATTGCTGAAACCGAAAAATATGCCCATGTGACTTTCTTTTTCAGCGGTGGCCGCGAAGATGTTTTTCCGGGTGAAAAACGCATTATGATTCCTTCGCCAAAGGTTGCCACCTACGATTTGCAACCCGAAATGAGTGCTTATGCGGTGAAGGATGCTGTTATTGATGCCCTTTCTACCGGCGAGTTTCATTTTGTATGTTTGAATTTTGCCAATGGCGATATGGTAGGGCATACGGGTGTGTACAATTCAATTTATAAAGCAGTTGAAGCGGTTGATGACTGTGTGGGGCAGGTGGTGGCTGCAGCCCGCCGCAACGACTATGAGGTGATTATTATTGCCGATCATGGAAATGCCGATAATGCCCGCAACGAAGACGGTTCTCCCAATACTGCCCATTCGCTCAATCCGGTTCCGTTTATTGTGGTTAGCAACCGCGTGAAATCGGTGCAGTCCGGCATTCTGGCCGATGTGGCTCCCACGGTTCTGTGTCTCATGGAATTGCCCATACCCGAAGATATGACGGGAAAGGTGCTGGTCGAGAAATACCAGTGTGGTTGCTGCTGCTGTTAACGATTCAATTTGGCAATTAACCCCGTTATGTTAAAAAAAACATAGTTGCTGCCTGAGTTGTATTCAGCGCAGCGCATACTTTTGTTTGCATAGAGTAAGCCAATGCGTCTTCGAATTTTACATATATTTATTTTGCTTCTGTTTCCTGCGTGGTTGATTGCGCAGAAAACCACCGAGCAGTATATTGCAGAATTTGGAGAAATGGCTGTTGCCGAAATGAAGCGTTCGGGAGTTCCTGCAAGTATTACGCTGGCGCAGGGAATTCTGGAGTCGGGGAGTGGCAATTCACGCCTTGCCACCGAAGGCAACAACCATTTTGGGATAAAGTGTCATGGATGGACCGGTGGTAAAATATATGCCGACGATGATGCCAAAAACGAATGCTTTCGCAAATATGGCAGTGCAGCCGAATCGTTTCGCGACCATTCTGATTTTCTCAAAAGCAACAGCCGATATAATTTTTTATTTGAAATCGAAATTACCGATTACAAGGAATGGGCACGTGGCCTGAAAAAAGCCGGTTATGCCACATCGCCAACTTATGCTGAGGCATTAATCAAGCTTATCGAAAAGTACGAATTGAACAATTACGATAAAGGCATTGTTCCCGACAAAAAACCAAGAAAAAATCCGCACCGCGAAAATATCGATGACAGCTTTACGCTGAATCCCTATGGCCGCGATATTTTCTACAACAATAATACGCCCTATATAATTGCAAAAAGCGGCGATAATGTTGATGCCATTTGTAATGAATTCGATATGATGCCCTGGCAGGTGCGCAAATATAATGACCTCGAAAAGTCTGAGACGCTGGCCGAAGGTAGTTATATTTATCTGAAACCTAAGCGAAACAGGGCAGAAAAGGGCAAGGAAACCCATACGGTGCAACAGGGCGAAACAATGAAAGACATTTCGGAACAATATGCTGTGAAACTGAACAAACTATACCGTAAAAACAAAATGGAACCCGGCACAGAACCAAAAGCTGGCGTTGTAATTAATTTGCGGAAAACTAAAAAATAGGTTGTAGTCTATTTATTGTTCTGGTCAATCAAAAAAGCATAATCCATGGCAATTTCGCGGAAACGCTCGAAGCGACCCGAGGCTCCACCGTGACCGGTGTCCATGTTGGTGTAAAGGAGAAGCAGGTTTTTATCGGTTTTATAGTCGCGTAATTTTGCAACCCATTTGGCCGGTTCCCAGTATTGCACCTGACTGTCGTGCAAACCGGTGGTTACCAGCATTGCAGGGTAGTCTTTGTTGGCAACATTATCGTAGGGTGAGTAGGATAGCATATATTCGTAAAACACTTTATCGTTTGGGTTTCCCCATTCGTCGTATTCACCTGTGGTAAGCGGAATGCTTTCATCGAGCATGGTGGTAACCACATCGACAAACGGAACGGCTGCAATAACCGCTTTAAAAAGCTCCGGACGCATATTAACCACGGCACCCATGAGCAAACCTCCGGCACTTCCTCCCATGGCAAACAAATGGTCGGGAGAAGTATAGCCCGTTTCAATCAGATATTCGGCGCAGGCGATAAAATCGGTGAACGTATTTTTCTTATTCAGGAGTTTCCCGTCTTCATACCATTCACGACCATAAATCTGGCCACCCCGGATATGGGCAATGGCAAATACAAATCCGCGATCGAGTAAACTCAGCCGGCTTTGTGAAAACACCGGGTCGATGGTGTAGCCATACGAGCCGTAGCCATAAAGCAATGTAGGGTTGCTTCCGTTCAGGGTCAGTCCTTTTCGGAATACCAAACTCATGGGAATTTTCTTCCCGTCGCTTGCTGTGGCATAAATCCGGCGTGTTATGTAATTGTTTTTATCGAAATTGCCGGGAACTTCCTGTTCTTTTAGCAGTGTTTGCTGACCGGTATTCATATCGACGTCGATGACCGATGTGGGGGTTGCCAGCGAACTGTAGGCAAAGCGAAGGATATGTGTATCGAAAAGCTCGTTATCGCCGGTATATGCGTCGTAAGCCTCTTCGATTACCGACACATAAAAGCCTTTCAGGCTGGCCCGATTGATTACCCGCAAATGATTCAGTCCATCGAAGCGCTCGGTTACCACGAGATAGTCCTTAAAAACTTCGATATTCTCGATGAAAACATTGTTGCGGTGAGGTAATACTTCGAGCCATGAGGCTGACTCGGTTTTTTCGTAGCCAGTTTTCATTACCCTGAAGTTGCGGGCATCAAGGTTTGTGAGTACGTAGAACCCGTCTCCGGCATCTTCGATGCTGTATTCGAGGTCTTTGCGCCGTGGCTCGAATACCTTGAATTCTGACTGGGGTTTTACGGCATCTATATACCGTGCTTCGGTTGAAAGGGTGCTGTAGGAATGAATCACAATAAACCGGTCTGATTTGGTTTTATACACCGAAACACCAAAGGTTTCGTCGGTTTCGGTAAACACAACGCTGTCGGAATTGGTTGACTGACCTAACTGATATCGTTTTACCTGATAAGACCGTAAGGTTTCAGGGTCTTTCACGGTGTAGAAAATGGTTTTGTTATCATTGGCCCAGACAATTTCTCCGTCCGTGTTTTTAATGCATTCGTGAGAAACAATTCCCGTAGCGAGATTTTTAAAATGGATGGAATACTGCCTCCTGCTGATGGTATCGGTAGAATAGGCGAGGATGGTATTATCGGGGCTCATCGAAAATCCTCCAATATCGAAATAGCTATGACCTTTTGCCATTTCGTTACCATCAAGCAGAATCTCTTCGGCGGCACCAGCATCTTTTTTACGACAATACACCGGGTATTCACCACCTTTAACGTAGCGTGTATAATACAGGTATCCGTTGTCGGTGTATGGAACTGAAACATCTTCCTGTACCACCCGTGAAACCATCTCGTCGAAAAGCTCCATCTGAAGAGGAATGGTGTGAGCCATCATGGTTTTAAGGTATTCATTTTCTGCTTCGAGATAGGCCGTTACGGCAGGATTATCACGGTCGTTGAGCCAGAAATAATTGTCGGTACGTGTATCACCGTGTATCGACAACAGTTTTGGAATTTTAGTAGCTTTTGGGGTCTCTGTCATATTCTTTTGTTCCATATCGCAGGAAATTAACAAGGTTAAGGCAATCAACAATGGAATTGCAGGTTTCATCGATCAACTGATAAAGAGCCTAAAGTTAGTTTATTTGAGGAATTAATTTCACGTATACAAAAAAAAAAGCCGCACGATGGCGGCTTTTTAAATGATGTTTTTACAGCTTATTTAGCAATGTTGATTTTTTGAGTAGTAACATTGTTACCATTCACAACGCGAACAATGTAGGTTCCGTTAGCAAAAGTACTCATGTCGATAACATTGTTAACCGAAGCATTGTTGATGCTGGCAACAGTTTGTCCCATAATATTCAATACCTGAACACTGGCGCCTTCAACATTGTTGATGTTAACAAGTCCGGTGCTGGGGTTCGGGTAGATGCTAATAACTCCGGCTTCGGTAGTGGGAACCGAATTAAGGTCAGCATCGGGGGTAATAGCCCTGATTCCGAGACCACCACGGGTCCAGTTTCCAAAAGCCCTCCAGCTAAGAGCGGTGCTTCCGCTGAGCATGTACCACAGACAGCTGTAAGCACTAACGGTAACTCTGGGATCGTAACCAATCCAGATGTCATTGTCTTCGCCGCCATAATAGAACTCAATAGCCAGAAGAATTTCTTTTGCATCTTCGCCGTCAAGGGTTACCATAACGGGATCGGTGAAACTCAGGTTAACCCAAGAACCCAATACGTTTTCTTCGATGTCGTAGAGAGCAGTTGTTGAGATGTCTTCCCATGTTTGTTCATCGGAGTTATATTGCATAGCATGACCAATGATTGCAGTACCGGGAGTGGTATTTTCGTTAATAAATACCTGCATGTTAATGATTTCGGTATCATAGAGGAACATGTAGGGTGTTCCCATCATTTCGCCATCAGCACCACCATCGAGCCATGTCGAAGGACTGGTGTAGGAAGTCATATTGTCCAGGTCACGTGCAAAAACGGTATCGGAAACGTAGAAATAGGTAGTATCAACATTATCATCAATATTGTAATCTTCAACACCATCGGCATATACTTCGTAAGCCACGGTGTAGCGTCCGGAAGTAAATCCATCAGGCATTGCAAATTCAACTTCGATAAGGTCTAGTGTATCAACCATACCTGTTGTATAGTCAACCGTGCTCGTTACTTCTTCTTCGTAAATTACAACGTCTGTCGGATCCAATACTGACACTTTGAAAATAGGAGCCACTGCATTCATACCTTTGTTTTCTACCATACCGTTGAACAACATAATGGCAAAATCGCTGGCGAATTGTTCGTTGGGAATCATTCCGTAGTGAGAGCTGTAGTGGAAGTAACCTTCCTGTCCAGCAGTCGTATAGTCAATATACTGGAAGAAATTCATTACAGCACCCACGAGTTTAAGGTCGTTCTGGGGATTTTCAACAATGGCAATGTCGTCGAGTTCCCATCCGTAACCATAACCACCGATAGCAGCGGTAGTGGTTTGCCAACGGAAACGCATTGATACGTTGGGTTGGTTGGCAATGTATTCACCTACGAATTTTTCGAACAGCATGTCGCCATAGGAGTTACCTTCAACGTTTTCGTTAATTTCAACTGCAGTCCAGGTTGTACCTCCGTCAGTCGAGAAATCGATGTAGGAATAAGCAGCATTCAGGGCTTTGTAGTTCTGGTAGAACGACAGTTTAGGAGCCATAACACCGGTAAGATCAAGTCCGTCGAACTGAATCCAGGTGTTGCAGATTTGCGGAGTGTTGCCACCCACGCCCAGCAGGTCAGAAATACCATCGACACCGGCAAACATTGCTCCCGATTCTGAATAATCGTGAACATAGCGCCAACCCATGTAAATCCATAGTGGCGGAACGGGTACAGTACCACCCTGATAGTTGGCAGAAGTGAACCCGTAGTTCGGGGTTGTGTCAGCCACAAACCATTCCTTGGTTCCCTGATCGTGACCCAATGTCCATACTGCAGGGGATTCTTCAAAACTTACCGACCAGATAACGTCACCTTCGGCTTTTGTTGCTTTTTTCTGGAGGGTTTGCTTGTTCTGCTCTTTAATCGGGGCATAAACACCCTGAACCTGAGCCATAGCAAACGATGCCAGAGCAACCATTGATAAAATTAATGTAACTTTTCTCATAGCTATTTACTTTTAATTAATAATTGGTTTTTCTTCAAACAGCGCAAATTTAATAATTTTTTCAAAATTTAACACTATTGTCCGATAAAAATATGAAATAAATTTCAATTATTGCTAAGTTATTGAAAATCAACTCAAATATTTTACAAAAGCCTCATGATTAAAAAGTAAGCCCCCTTAAAACAGTGAAAGTTGGTGCAATTTAACTTGCT
>JAKQPY010000067.1:0-1386 GCA_029564465.1 Bacteroidota bacterium
GGAAATCTAATACCGCTGGATATAATTCAGAACGAAAATAAAGTTGTTGTAGAAATGCAATAAAATTTTTATTTTGCTAATAAATGCAGAATAAAATTATTTGATAATCACTAACAATCTGAAAGAGAGAAACTAATGAAAAAGATCCTGCAACGATTCTTTTTGATTTGCCCAAAAACCGGCAAAGTCAGAGGAATTAAACCGCTTAGTGGTTGGTCGAAGTTATTATTTCCAATAACTGGTTTGTTAGCATTAATCTGGGTGGTAGTTCGTGTGCTTCCCAAACCGACTCGTGCAACTTATCCTTGTATGCGCGTCGCTATGCCGCTCGCTTCGGGATTTATCGTTTATTTAATCGGGGTAATTGCTTCGGCTACAGCTTTTATGAAAGCCAAAAAAATGTTAGCCAAATCGCGCTACATCCTAGCGACTGGATTCGTTATTCTGGGATTATTGGCTTCCTTGCTCATCTTTCATAATTCCCGAGAGACTGCTTACGCCACTTATGCAACTATTGAACACGAAGCCAATATTCCGATTGGAACGGCTAAAGGTATTTTCCCCGGTCGGGTCGTCTGGGTTTATAATCCTGATGCTACCAATGAAAATTGCGTACCGGATTCAACTGTGAGGTGGGGAAATTATATTACTTATCGGGCCGGGCAGGCTTGGTTTTTGCCCCAGAATAATAATCAGGCGGTGGTTGACAGCATGGTTTCTTCAGCAATCCAGTCTTTAACTGGCGCGACCAGCGATAGTGCCGCCTGGGTTGCGATATTCAAATATCACAATACAACTCGGGAAAAAGGCGCAGTTGATTATTCGCCCGGTGAGAAAATTTTCATCAAAATAAATGCCACCAGTGGCTGGGGTGGTAACTACAGCACTACTGATTTGTCCTGTGCCAAAAACTCGAGCTACGGAATTTCTGAGACTTCACCGGCGGTAGTGATGACGGTTTTACGCCATCTGGTCAATGTTGTCGGCGTTGCCGAAAGCGATATTTATATCGGCGATCCGATGAAACACATCTATAAACATCTTTACGATTACTGGCATAGTGAATTTCCCGCTGTACACTATCTCGATCATGATAATTCCTATTCTGGTTTGGGGCGGGAGCAGGCGGTAGCCAGCCAGAACAAAACAATTTTCTACTCCGATCATGGCGCAATATTGAGAGAAAATGTCTGGGATGCCAACCGACCGGGAGAAGGTCCCGTTTATGACGATAATGTGTACGCTATTCTCGAAGATGCCGAATATTTGATTAATATACCTATGTTAAAAGGTCACCGGCGCGGCGGAGTAACGATGTTTGCCAAGAATCATTTTGGTTCGCATACCAGACCCGATGCCGGGCATCTACACAATGGATTGGTAGCG
>JAKQPY010000081.1:0-2238 GCA_029564465.1 Bacteroidota bacterium
GACTACACCTCGATTCCGGTGACCAGCATATTATTGAAATAATGTGTTTTCTGCAATTTGCATTTTTGCCCGTAGGGCATAAACATCATTAAATAACAAGGCTAATAATACCGTGTTTCCCGTAGGGAATTAACATCAAAATGCCGGGGTTAATGTCCTACGGACAAAAATTCCTTTTTTACTGCAATTCTATTGTTGTTGAAGCCCTACGGGCTAAATACCATTTCGGGAGCTTGGGTTCGGGGATTTCGATGGCTCAGTTTCATCTCTCCGGGCACCTCGACTCCGCCACCCGCTCGGTGACCGGCTTGGTGACCGGCTTGGTGACCGGCTCGACTTGCTACTACGCTTCATTACGGGTAACTTAATCAGGCTTTGGAACCGTGGTAATAAGATAAATAACTACACAAACCGTGATAACCGCTGTTGATAAAAACGCAACTGAAGCACCGAAACGGAACCAGAGAAGTCCGGTTAACGAACTGGCCAACATGGTGCAAATACTTTGTAAGCCAGTGTATGTTCCAATGGCAGTAGCCGTATCTTTTTTGTCGGCAATATTCGAAATCCAAGCCTTCGATATTCCCTCGGTTGCCGCCGAAAAAATTCCATACAGAAAAAACATGGCAAAAAAGAAATAAACACCTGTGTTAAAGGCCATCCCGAAGTAAACAATCGAAAATAAAACCAGTCCGCCAATAAATATTTTTTTAAGACCAATTTTGTCGGCAAGCATTCCCAACGGAAACCCAAACAAAGCATACACCAGATTGTAGAAAATATAAACTCCGATAACCAGACTATCGCTTAAACCCGCTTCCTTTGCCCGAAGCAACAAAAAAACATCAGAGCTGTTGAATAATGCGAACACCAACAGTCCGACAATAAGCTTCTTATATGCACCCGAACTTTCTTTCCAATATCGTAGAAACGACAAAAAAGAAACCCGTTGTCTGGGTATATTGACCGGTTTTTTCTTCTCTTTTAGAAATAATGAAGCAAAAACAGCCAGCAAACCGGGTACAAATGCCACGAAAATAAGTGTTTTATACTCGTTTGGGTTGAAAAAAAGGTATATCAACGCCAACAGTGGACCGATTACTGCACCCAGCGTATCCATGGAGCGGTGAAAACCAAAAACTTTACCCTTTGTTTTTGGTGTTGCTTCGTCCGAAAGTATGGCATCCCTGGCCCCGGTTCTTATACCTTTCCCAAAACGATCGATGGTGCGGGCAAAAAATATCCAGAGAGGGTAAACAAAAACGGCAAGCATGGGTTTTGCAATTGCGCTTAAGGCATATCCCAACTGCACAAAAGGAACCCGCTTAGCCTTGACATCCGAGAGTTTGCCAAAGTAACCCTTACTTAGCCCGGCGGTGGCCTCGGCAATTCCTTCGAGAATACCAATCAACACTATCGAAAAACCAATAGTTTTCAGGTAGAGTGGCATAATTGGATAAAGCATCTCGCTGGCGGTGTCGGTAAACAGGCTAACCAACGATAAAACCCAAACTGTACGCGTAATATATTTCATCTGTAAGTAATTTATTGGCCTGATGAAACATCGCTTAATTAAATATTCATCATGCTTGATTTCATACGATTAATAATTTCGTGTTAAACTCATTTTCATTAAACTAACAATTCGTCAAAACATTTCTGCAAAACCACCAGCTTATGCATTAAATTTATCTGGGAATTTGCCCCAACTCATCTATGAAGGAACTAAAATACTTGAGAATGCTTGAATTCTTATCCGATATAAACGCTTCGGTAGCATCATATTTTTTATTGAATGCGGTGAGTTTGCAGCCAACAATTTTGTTTTCGGAAAAATAATAATGGTTTTCATCGTCGGTGCTCAAAGGCAGTTTCGACAAATCGGTGTTTCCATTCTTATCGGTATGACTCTCGATATACAGGGCAAGATTATCGGGCTCCTGAATTACCGAAACTGACTCGCGAACAAATACCAGGCTATCGTTTTCGAGATAAAAACACAGTTCGCAATTTGACAATGCAACAGCCAAATCCGTCATAATTAACACCAGATTCTGATCGCGGTAATAGCCGGTTAGCACACCACCATACAGCGACCTCTCGGGATAGGTCTTTTCAGTCAGTTCGTTGCGGGCAAGCGCTTTATCAATGGTACTGACATATTTATCGATGTGCTTCTTTTGCGAAACCTGTAGCTCAAAATTGGTTGAGAAAAAAATCAATATTACGGCCAATTGC
>JAKQPY010000096.1:0-89544 GCA_029564465.1 Bacteroidota bacterium
GAGGTAGGCAAAGTCGCTTTGTTGCAACGGAATTTCGGAGGTATGGATTTTTTTCACATCGTACTTATCCACAATAAAATAGTAACCGCTGCGGCTGCATACGTCGGTCAGCGACTGCATTACCCGTTTTTCGGAGCCGCAGTATTCGGCGGGTTGCATCCAGTCGAGGGGTAGGGGATTTTGTGTTTGCATAAGCGGATAGAAGGCTGCATTGTGGGGAAGCACTACGGTGTGGTTGGCAGCACCCGGAAGCGAAGTATAGATTTTATGCAGATCGGCGTAATACGCTCCGGTTCGGGAGTTGGTCATCACACTGCCGAATTGTGGATTTACGGTGCTGAGTTGATAATGCAGATCGTTGGCAGGCAGATCGCGATAGTTGATTCTACGCTGCGAATAAAACCCCAACACAATAATTACCAGTGCCGAAGTAAGCAGAAATGCCGAGGCGAGCCTGACCGTGGGCAGCCTGACGAGCGTAGCTGCCATTAACCAACGCGAAATGCTGAGAACCCCGGCCATGAGCAAACCACAGGCAAAAATGGGACTGTTGTCGCCCAGCGAGATGGATGATGTATAGGCAATCAGCAGGGTAAAGAACGCAAATCCCAGGGTAGGGTAATCGGGCTTTTTCACGATCCACGCCAGCATGATCAGATCGATGAGCACAAAAAACAACTCGAAGGGCAGCAGGTAAATCTGAAAATCGCTTCGCAAAAAATGTATGGCAATAATTGCCGTTACCCAAAACAACATCAGGCTGGTTAAAAGTCCCGATCGACGTATTAAAAATGCAATCATGGGATTCTTGCGGTTTCTGATAAACAGCGATGCCAGAAACATCAATAACATTATGGCATGGACTGCTACAGCGGGTGACTTTACCCAACGTACCGCATACTGAATAAGTCCGGTTTCGACAAATTCGGTACGTCCGGTCATCTGGGTGATAAATTCGGCACCGGCACCTGTTACCACAAGCATCGCAGCATATAAAACAGCCGGAAGCCAGGCAAGTGCTACAACAAAAATACCACGGGGGAGGCGGAATTTCCAGAAATACTGAATTAAGAAAAACATACTGAGCACCAGTGCCGGAAGAACAAAAGTCTGCCTCGACAATGCCGCAAGTACCAACATGAACACACCAAGGAAAGCCTTCGAATCAAAGTTTTTTACAGAATAGAGAAACCACAGTGACAATGCCGACCAGAAAACCGCATCGATGGTTGTCCACGGAAAGAGGTTGTAGTTGAGGATACTCAGGGTGAACAGGATGAAAAAAACGGCAATTTCGCCAGCCACTGAATAGGATGCCTGAAGCAGGCGCGGAAGCACCGAAGCAGCCGAAAAAGCAATTACGATAAACTGAAAAATAACGAACCAGCGTGCCGAATCGAACAAGGGCAGCGGCGAAATAAAGTGAAGGCTGTGAAGCACACCGCTAAAAACGGGCCTGATGGAAATAAAATCGCGGTGCGGCACTTCGCCGTGAATTATACGGTACGACTGTGCCAGAACAACTCCATCGTCGCTGGGATTAAAACCTTCGTTGCCGGGATAGTTGCTGATGCGAAAAACCACCACTATCAGTGCCAGGCAAAAAATATACGAGATAATCCGCCTAAGGGTTTTATGCCTGAAATTTATGATCATGCTTCAAACTTACACATTTTTAGCATTACGGCAAAATTTGGTTTGCCGTCGAAATGCTGATGACCAGCAGCCAAAAATTACAACGAAAAGTGTATCTTTCGGTTTTCAATAAGCAAACGGATGAACCGAAGCAGAATACATTCTGAAATATTCAGCAATTGCGACACGAAAACCAGCGGAATTGCGATGAAGATAGAGACCGGTATGCGCTTGTCGGCTGATGAGGCACTGTTTGTTTATCACGGGTTCAGTCTGGGAATGATTGGCTATTTCGCGCTGAGGCTTAAGGAAAAACGCTGGGGAAAACAAGTTTTTTACAACAGGAATCTGCACATAGAGCTTTCGAATGTCTGCGAAAATTCGTGCTCGTTCTGCTCGTTCCGCCGGCAATTGGGCGATGCTGAGGCCTGGGAACTCGGTAAGGCGGAGGTGATGGACAGGATTGCTGAACGGTATGCTTCGGGAATTACTGAGGTGCATGTGGTTGGAGCACTGAACCCACGGTATTCGCTGGATTTTTATGTTGATTTGTTCAGGACTATCAGGTTGCGGTGGCCCGAACTTCATATTAAGGCGTTTACAGCTGTCGAAATTGAATATATTGCCAGGAATGCAGCGATTACGACAGCCGCATGTATTGCTATACTTCGTGATGCGGGCATGGGTTCGGTGCCCGGAGGAGGAGCCGAAATATTTGCGGATGGTATACGACAAAAACTTTGTCCCGAAAAAACCAGTGCCGAAAGCTGGTTACGGATACATCGCGAAATTCACGATGCCGGATTAAAAAGCAACTGCACCATGTTGTACGGACACATCGAAACACCCGAAGACCGAATCAATCACCTGATAGCACTTCGCAATCTGCAGGACGAAACAGGAGGGTTCAATTGCTTTATCCCTTTAAAATACAAAAAGGCCAGCAATATCTTAAACCTCATCAGCGAGGTGCCCCAGCACGAAGACCTGCGGATGATTGCACTCAGCCGTCTGATTCTCGACAATATCGGACACATTAAAGCATACTGGCCCATGCTTGGAAAAAACACTGCCCTGTTGTGTCTGCATTTTGGCGCTGACGATTTTGACGGGACCATTAGTAATTCAACGCGTATCTATAGCATGGCCGGTGCCGAGGAACAACATCCCGATTACACTGCCGAAGAACTGAAAGCGGCAGTTTCGCACGAAGGTTTTATTGCTGTGGAGCGTGATTCGCTGTTTAATGTGTTGTAGCAATCAGCCGGAAATCGTGAAACTGTCGGCATCTTTCCAGGCCGGAAATTTTTGCCGGAAATCGGCAATCGTATCCGAATCATAGGTAATTTCGAGTACCGAAGGGGAGTTGTCGGGGGCAGCGGCTACAATATCTCCCCGCTCGCTTATTGCGCAGGTGCCGCCGTTATAGGCAAGCCCTTCGCCATCGCTGCCTATGCGGTTGACGCCAAGCACCAGTGCCTGATTTTCGATGGCGCGTGCCCTGAGCAAAGCATCCCAGACGTTGCGCCGCGAGGCAGGCCAGTTGGCCACATACAACAGCAAATCATAATCGTTTTGATTGCGGCTCCATACCGGAAACCGCAGATCGTAGCAAATCAGTGGTAAAATGCGCCAGCCTTCCCATTGAATTAGTAATCGTCGGTTGCCCCTGCTGAAAAAAGAATCTTCACCGGCAATACTGAACAAATGTCGTTTGTCGTAATATTCAAGGCTATTGGGTGTAACAAAAACAAAACGATTGAAATACCGCGAATTTTCGAAGACTATCAGGCTTCCGCAAAGGGTCATTCCGGTAGTGGCGGCCAATTGGCGAAGCCAGCTGATGGTTTCGCCCTGCATGTCTTCGGCCAGTTTGTGGCTTTGCATCGAAAATCCGGTGCTGAACATTTCGGGAAGAACCACCAGTCCCGGTTCTGTTAAACCCCTGATGATGGCCTCGAAATGCTTGCGGTTGGCCCTTGGATTTTCCCAGACCAATTGGTCCTGAATCAGATAGAACTTAGATTTGCTCATTTTCGAATCCGGTTATAAATCTTTCGGGGTGTTTCCCGGTAAATCCATGAAACTTCCGTTTAAAATCGGCCATGATTTTGTCGGCATCGTCTTCGTAGCCCATCACACCAAGTACTCCCAGTTCCTTGCGCTTATAATCGAGAAAGCCCACAACAATGGGAACCCTGGCTGTTTTTGCAATATGGATAAAGCCTTTTTTCCAATTCACCGTTTTCTTACGTGTGCCTTCGGGCGTAATGGCAATCAGTAAATCGGGGTTACCACCGTATAAATCGGGTAGTAGCTTGGCCAATCCCTGTGGTGATGTCCTGTCGACCGGCACACCGCCAAAAGCACGCAATAGGGTGCCTAAGGGAAACTTGAAAACTTCTTTTTTGATGAGAACGCACGACGGCCTTCCCTGCCCCATGATATAAAGCTTTCCCCAGACAAAATCCCACATGCTGGTATGGGGCGCAACGGCTACCACACAGCCACCGATGTCAGGAAAACTATTGTATTTCCATCCAAACACTTTTAATATCAGCCGCGACAGATGTTTTTTCATGACTCAATAATAGTAACTCCGTAAATCTGACGGAAACGTTCCACAATGGTTTCGTAGCGACTTTTTCGAAGATTGAGTGCGAGGTTGCATTGCGAAGAGAAGTCGCGGGAAGCAACGGCAATATTTTCTTCATCAACAATGCGCATTACCTGACTCATCAGTTTGTAATCGAAGGAAACCGACAATGGCCGGGTTATTGTTTTCTGCACCGGAGTGGCAGATTTCAGGGCTTCACCGGCAGCAGTGCGGTAGGCATTAATTAAGCCCGGTACGCCCAGTTTAACGCCGCCAAAATATCGGACCACCACCACGAGAATATCGCTCAACTGGTGCGAAAGTATCTGCCCCAGAACCGGTTTGCCACTGCTGTTGGCAGGTTCTCCGTCGTCGCTGGAACGAACATGTTCAGTTCCGGCGCCCAGTCGGAATGCATATACATGGTGATTGGCATTAAAATGTTCCTTTTTCAACAACGTCAGTTTTTCTTTAACCTCGTCCTCGGTTTCGACCGGAAAGGCAAATGCATAAAACTTACTTCCCCTGTCGCGGAAATATCCTTCCGAAATACTTGCGATGCTATTGTAAAAATCGGGTTCCATCAGGTCCACATAAAAATAGCTATGGCTGCCACCGACAATACAATTCCAACGATATTCACCACACTGAGTTTTTCGCGAAAAACCAATCCGCCGACAAGGGCCGATATGGTAACAATGCAGATATTGGTAATGCCAAATACGATGCTACTGTCGAAAACTTTGCTGTTCAAGGCTAAGATGACAAAATAGACTGATCCGAAATTCACAAGTCCCAAAACCAGTCCTGCAAGCCATACGGGCCAACGCGAAAACTGTACGAAGTTTTTTGGGCGTATGGTAAGAAATAAAAAAGCGAGAATCAAGGCAATACCGAACAAGCTCGCCGAAAAAACGGGGGCTTTATCGTCGCTGATATATGCGTCTTGTGCGTATTTCAGCAAGGCATCGGTAACACCCATCGATGCAAAAATGATAAGTGGAACTATGAGTTTCAGGGGATTAAATCTGCCATTGTCTTTTTTGAAAACAGCCATGAAAACAGCTGCCATGGCGAGTACAATCCCGATAATTTTAAAAGCCGGCAAGTCTTCGCTATAGAAATAAATAGAAAAAACCATGGGTATAATTACCGACATCTTTCCGGCGACCGTGGTAATCGAAATTCCAATATTCTGTGCGCTGTAGGCCATCAGAAAAAAATTGACGATAAACAGTACACCTATAATAATTGCCGGCAACAGCCATTGCATGTCGGTAGTGTTGTAATGGGGAATACCACCGGCCAGCCAAAAACCGAAGAAAGTGGCAACGATATAATTGACAAGTATAACAGGCAGGGTTGGCAACGAAAAACGCTGCAACAACTTAAAAATAACAAAGATAGAGGCTGAAGAAAGTATGGCAAATAGTATCCAGATCATGAAATAATTTTTTACAAAAATAAAAAAGGGCTTGATAAGCCCTTCATAAAATCTTACATTTTGAGGCGTTTCTCAATTTCTTCGACATCGAGTTTAAACTTTTTATCGGTTTCGATGAGGTTGTTTACGGTTTTGCAGGCGTGCAACACGGTGGCATGGTCTTTACCCCCGATATATGATCCAATGGCTGCGAGCGAGTTTTTGGTCATGTTCTTTGCAAAGAACATAGCAATCTGGCGTGCCTGAACAATTTCGCGTTTGCGGGTCTGGCTGCTGATGGCTTCAACGGGCATGCCGAAATAGTTGCAAACCACTTTTTGAATGTATTCGATAGAAATTTCGCGCTTGGTACTTTTCACCAGTTTGTCGATCATATCGCGGGCCAACTCGAGGTTGATTTCCTTGCGGTTGAGTGTTGACTGGGCCAGCAGTGAAATAAGGGCACCCTGCAGTTCGCGGACGTTGCTGGTGATATGCGACGAAATATATTCAAGAATTTCTTCTGAGATGATGATACCGTCTTTATAGGCTTTTTGTTTCAGGATATTGATACGGGTATCGAAATCGGGTTCCTGCAGATCGGCCGACAATCCCCATTTGAAGCGCGACAGGAGGCGTTGCTCCATGCCGTTAAGCTCAACCGGAGGTTTATCGGAAGTGAGGATAATTTGTTTTCCCTGCTGATGCAGGTGGTTGAAAATATGGAAAAATACTTCCTGAGTTCCTTCTTTTTTGGTAAAGTACTGAACATCGTCGAGAATCAGCACATCCATCATCTGATAGAAGTGAATGAAATCGTTGCGGTTATTGTTGCGTGTAGCTTCGGCATATTGCGTCATAAACCGGTTTGCATCCACGTAGAGAACAATTTTTTCGGGGAAGCGCGTTTTTACTTCGATACCAATGGCCTGGGCCAGGTGGGTTTTACCCAGACCGGTGTTACCATAAATGAACAAGGGATTGAAAGCAGTACCACCGGGGTTCTGAGCAACGGCGAAACCGGCTGAACGGGCTAAACGATTGCATTCACCTTCGACAAAATTACTGAAACTGTATTCGGGGTTCAGTTGCGGATCGACCTGTAGTTTTTTAATTCCAGGGATAACAAAAGGATTTCTGATAGCATCAGACTCGCTGTCGTAAGGTACAGCAACCGGTTTGTTAACAAATTTGGTATTGTCAACAGCAGGAACTTTAACAGTGTAGGGTTTGTTGTTATCGGAACTATCCATCACAATGTGATATTCTAGTTTAGCACCGGCTCCGATAACTTTATTCAGGGTTTTGCTAAGCAAATCGATGTACTGTTCTTCGAGGAATTCGTAGAAGAAAGTACTGGGCACCTGTATGGTCAGAACATTGTTGTCGAGGGCTAGCGGCACAATAGGTTCGAACCATGTGCGGAAACTAACTTTCGGCACATTGTCCTTAATTATTTGCAGGCACTCGCTCCATGCTTCATCATATCTTTTCGCCATGAACCTACCTCAATTTTATAAAATTCCACAAACGCAAAACAAGAAAGCAAATATTCAACAAACTTTTTGATAAAAAAAACTTTTTACTCTTGTTTTATTAAAATATTTGACTTCGCAAATTCCACTTGATAACACTCACAAAAAACATTAATACCAATAAATTCAAACACTTATTTCCGTTTACACACAACTTATTCAAAAAAGTTCTTGCCTCTTTTTCAGAAGGATAAAAATAGATATTTTCACCTAATTAGTCAAACAATTTTCAAAAAAAATAATCTTTTTTTTCGGTAGCATTAATCTTCTTGACTATTGTCTGATTTTAAGGAACTTACAAATATCAATTTTGTTTGAAATTAAACCTTTAAACCTGACATTTTGTGGTGCAAACTCATTGGTTCTCATAAGGTTTACAAGCATATTTTGATGTATGACATTAATATTTTGTATGAATAAGTTTCCTTTTTGTTGCCTCAATTAAAACACTACCTATTCAAGTGGGTTATTTTGACGCAGTTAGCCTAATAAAAATTGAACACAAATTCGCGGAAAGTTTTGGAGGCTTTTCTCAGATTCCGGTTTTACTGAAAACAAAAACGTCATTTTTATTTACCGATTCCTAAATTTCGAAGCAGAATATGTAACTTTACCCAATGAAAGAAAATGTGATTCCAAAAACAATATGCGTTTTTTGCGCCTCGAGCGAAGATTTAGCTCCGGTTTATTACGAAATAGCTGCAGGTCTGGGCACTGCCATTGGCCGACAGGGAATGAATCTGGTGCATGGTGGTGGTATGATTGGTATGATGGGCAGGCTCTCGAAGGCGGCAACTGCCAATGGAGCCAGAGTAACCGGAATAATCCCTGAAACCTTAAATCGGAAAGGTATTGTATCGGAAACAGACACCGAAATCATTGTAACTCCCGATATGATGCATCGTAAAGCAACAATGCGGGAGATTGCCGATGCGTTTGTGGCATTGCCGGGTGGGTTTGGTACCTTTGAGGAATTGCTCGAAATTATTACCCTGAAACAACTGAAATATCACGAAAAGCCAATCGTAATACTGAACGCTGACAATTACTACGACTTGCTGCTGCAGCAATTCGAAGTGGCTTATTCACAACATTTTGCCAACGAAAGCTACCGTAAACTGTATTTTGTTTGTACTTCGGTTGATGAGGCCATCACCTATATATTAAACTACCGCCACGAAAACATTTACGACAAGTATTTAAAATCGTAGTACATGAAAAACCCGCTTACCGAAGAGGAATACCTGAGACGCAGCAACCCGCGTACACCCGATATACGCGGCGATTATTTCAGAGACCAGACGGCCATTATTCACAGTACCGCTTTTCGCAGACTGAAGCATAAAACACAGGTATTTTTTGCTCCTGCCAACGACCATATTTGCACCCGTATTGAGCATGTATTGCATGTGGGTACCATTGCATCGGCTATTTGCAAAGGACTCAACATGCAGCAATGGAACCTGAATCCCGACATGGCCTATGCCATTGGTTTGGGTCATGATTTGGGGCACACACCCTTTGGGCATGCTGGCGAAAAAGCCATCGAAAACTATCTGGGCAACCGGATGAGCTTTTATCATGAAATGAATTCATACCGCATAGTTGAATGGCTTGCCAATCAGGGTAAAGGACTGAATCTTACCTACGGTGTTAAGGATGGCATTGTTTGCCATAACGGGGAACGCGACGAGCAATTTCTGAAACCTGACCCTGAATTCAAAAACCTGCCTGATATAAAGGACAGGAAGGTTATACCCTCCTCGTTTGAGGGATGCATTGTGCGAATGTCCGATAAAATTGCCTATCTGGGGCGTGATGTTGAGGATGCCATTCAGGTGGGAGTTATCGAGCCGGGAGATATACCCTACCAAATCGCATCACGATTGGGTACATCAAACTCGAAAATTATCAGTGAACTGGTTGCCGACCTGATTGAATATTCGAAAGACAAAGACCATATCGGATTTTCGGATGAGGTTTTCGGCCTGATGCGCAGCCTGAAAAAATTCAATTATGAAAACATTTATTTTCACGAAACAGTACAGACTTACGAGAAATTCTGCGACAATATGATTGCCAGACTGTATAATCACCTGGAAGAACTCTTTAATAAAAACAAGCACGATTACGATAAATATACGTTTGAAAAACTAGAACTCGACATCAGTTTTGGCCAATACCTGAGAAGCATGGAGGAGTTTTACCGAAGCGAAGGCTCCTCAGCTCTTCAGCAAATTACCGATTATATTTCGGGTATGACTGATAATTTTTGCCTCAATGCAATTCAACAGATCAGTATCCCAAAGCCCATTACGATTCAGCACAACAAATAAAACCAGGAAGGATGAAAAACATATTAATTCCATCAGGCGAAAATACCCCCGAAATTTCGGAAAATGCGCAATCGGCAAGCTTTATTGTCAGCGGTGCTTCGGCTCCCGATAATCCGGTCGCTTTCTTTTCGCAGGTTAACGAGAAAATGGAAGCTTTTGTTGCCAGAACAACCGGCCCGAAAATTATACGTTTCGATTTGGTGTATTTCAACAGCAGTTCAGCAAAATTTATTTACCTCATGCTGAAAAAACTTAATTCGGTTGATTCAGTGAAAGTGGAATGGGTGTACGAAGAGGGTGATACCGATATCCTCGAATCGGGCCAGGACTACCAAAAACTAAGTGGTTTAGATTTTGACTTCGTGGTTAAACCCGCCCAATAATTTCTGATATTTAGGATTTTGCTGCTTACACAATTTTAAATAAGCTTTATGCCTGTTTCGGTTTACCGGATATTGCGCTGGTTGAGTGCATTCTGAAAACGCCGCGCATTTACATTGTGCTGACGCAGTGTTTTTGCAAAATTATGATAACCCGAAAAGTCTTCTTTGGCACAGAAAAACATGTATTCGTGTCTTTCGTAATTCAGCACAGCATCAATCGATGCCGGAGAAGGGACACAAATAGGACCGGGGGGTAAACCGGCATACATATATGTATTATAGGGAGAATCATACTCGAGGTGACGGAACAAAACCCGTTGAATGCTGAAGTCACCTACAGCGTAAATCACGGTGGGGTCAGCCTGAAGAAGTTCTCCTCTTTCGAGCCGGTTGATATAGACTCCTGCAATACGTGCTTTTTCGTCGTTCATCCGGGTTTCCTGCTCAACAATCGAGGCCAGGGTACTAACCTCAACCAAACTCAGTCCGGTTGCATCAGCTTTTGCAATCCTGTCGGAATTCCAGAATTTATCGTATTCTTCTTTCATCCGGCCTACAAACTGCTCGGCCGAAGTGTTCCAGAAAAACTCGTAGGTATCGGGAATAAACATGGCTATCAGGGTGTTTTCGTTAAAACCCGTGCGGTTAAGCGTTGCTGTGTCGCGAAAACACTGAATCAGTTCAAGCGAATCGGCTTCGATAACACCGCCGACCTTACCTGCCAGTTGCTCAAGTGTGCGAACGCTGATAAAACTAAGTCTTACCGGAGTCTGAGCCCCCGAACGAAGCAGGTTGATCAGTTCGTTGTTGCTCATTCCGTTTTTTAACTGGTAGCGCCCGGGTTTAACCCTGGAACCATAGTTTTTCTTATCAGCCACCCAGCGGAACGATTCCACATCATTCAGCAGCTGCTTTTCAGACAGCAGGGTGACCACATCCTCAAAATCGGATCCGGTAGGTATTTTTAAAAAATAGTTTTCGCTTTTCACGATTACGTTGGGGGCATATACATAGCGGTAAATCCTGTAACCGAAATATCCGCCGGCAATCAACACAACAAAAAGAACGGACAAAATAATTATCAGGATTTTTTTAGCGCGACTCGTCATAAAATTTATTTTTTCAATTGTACTTTCATGGCTTCGAACAGCAGCACAAAAATACAGTTTTTCGAATATCTTTACAGCCTAAAATATGATTTGCCTTATGAAACGTTTGTTTTCGGTTGTTTATGTTGTTGCTGCCCTATTAAGCATGACATCGTGCAATCGTGACGACATTCGCAGCTTTAAAACCACAGGCGAACCATCCGAAATCAGTTTGCAAACCCAAGACTACAGCCGCGTGGAAACCCACGATAATTTTGATATTACCCTGCTCCCCGACAGTAGTAATTACATAAAAATCAGTGGAGGAAAAAACCTGATTTCATTTATTGAATGTTGCATCAGCGACGGTGTACTTAAAATTTACGACAACAATGGCTGCCGCTGGTTGCGAAAATACCAGCCAGTACAACTTCAGATTGGTGTAAAAAATATCGATAAAATCACCTTATACGAAAGTGCTACGCTTAATTGTGCCGACACCCTGCATTTCAACTGGTTTGCTTTCGAAAACCACTGTGTTTATTGCAATATCTCACTGCTGATTGATTGCTACAGACTCGAATTCTGGTCGCATGCTTCGACCGGAGATTACCATATGAGCGGCACTTGTCACGAGGCGTATCTTTACAACCGCGGTACAGGATATTTATATGCCGATAGCCTGATTGCAAAAAGGGCAACAATTACCCACATGTCAACCGGAAATTCGTATATTCATGTACTCGATTCTCTGGAGGTCTCTGAAATAAGTCGTGGGAATGTGTACCTTAACGGTTGTCCCCGGGTACATACTACCGAAAGCAGTTATTTGGAACAACTGATTAAAAACTGTCCTTAATGACCCCGGAATTTCAGATAGCACCGAAACTATTTTAAAGTTACGATGTTTTTCATATTTTTGTGTGAAGTATAGATTGATGATGATGCAAGAAATTCATTTCGACTGCCGGCACTTCAGGGGAGGAATCCCATGCAGGCCCAACAAACAACATCAGGTTGAATGCACGCACTGCAGTTACTACGAACCTGTCAGTATACGGATTTTAATAATTAAGTTGGGTGCCATGGGCGATGTGATCCGTACCACACCCCTTATTCCGGCTTACCGAAAACGCTATCCAGGTTGCCATATTTCGTGGTTGACACTGACTCCCGACATCCTGCCTCCCGACGGAATTGAAGCGATATACAAATGGAACGAAACTTCGGTTTTCGCCTTGCAGCATAAGCAATTCGACATCGCCATCAATCTCGATAAGGAAGAAGAAGCCTGCATATTGCTGCACCGTATAAGCGCGCGCGAGAAATATGGATATATATGGCATAATAACCACATTGATGCTGCAACTCCTGCAGCCGAACATAAACTGGTTACCGGGTTGTTCGATCATATTTCGCAAAAAAACACAAAGCACTACTTAGAAGAAATTTTCGAAATATGCCATCTGCCTTTCGAAAACGAGGAATACCTGATTAATCTCAATCAAAAACTGGCCTTTAAGTGGGAAAAACTTTTTTCGGAAAAAGCAGGCGACAAAAAAGTAATCGGATTGAATACCGGTTGTGGAAACCGCTGGCTGACGCGCCTGTGGCCCGACGAATACTGGATTGAATTTATCGGTATGCTGCATCAGGCCGGATATTTCCCGATTGTGCTGGGCGGACCTCAGGAAAACGACAAAAATCGAATGCTCTCCGAAAAAACGGGGTGTTGGTATCCGGGTACATTCTCACTCGAAGAATTTGTCGCCCTTACCCAATCGCTCGACGTTGTGGTAACGCAGGTTTCGATGATGATGCATATTGCCGTGGCACTAAAACGCAACATGGTGTTGATGAATAACATCTTCAATAAGAATGAGTTTTTTATGTATGGGCGCGGAGTAATTGTGGAACCCGAATCGGGATGCGACTGCTACTACGGGAACAGTTGCCACCGAGAGCGGTCGTGTATGTACGACCTGAAGCCGGCTAGCATGCTTACTGAGGTACAAAAACTGGCCTGATGCATATTGCTTATCTGTCGACATTTTATCCGTTCCGGGGCGGAATTGCACAATTCAACGCGTCGCTGATTCAGGCTTTTGACAATATCGGGCACTCGGCTCAGGCCTATACTTTCACCTGCCAGTATCCATCGTTTTTATTTCCGGGAAAAACACAAATGGTTAGTGAATCAGATCCAGCCATTGAAATCAATAGTCAACGGGTACTCAGTACAATTAATCCATTTACCTATTTTGCTGCAGCGAAGAAAATTGCGGCTGTAAACCCTGACGTACTCGTCATGAAATACTGGATGCCATTTTTTGGACCATCATTGGGAACAGTAGCTGCCCGTATGCCCGAAAAAACGAAAGCCATTGCAATACTCGATAATGTTTTGCCCCATGAGAAGCGTTTTTTTGACCCTGCTTTTAATGCGTATTTTCTGAAGCGAATCGATGGTTTTGTGGCCATGTCGGAACAAGTGAAAGGTGATTTACTGAAACTAAAACCCGATGCCAGGGTAATTCTTCTTCCACATCCCATTTACGATCATTTCGGTAAAAGAATATCATCTGCCGAAGCCCGTAAAAAACTGGGCTTGAATCCGAATAAAAAAACCTTGCTTTTCTTCGGTTTTATTCGCGAATACAAAGGTCTCGACAACCTGATAGAAGCATTTGGCACACTCGACGACAGCTATCAACTTCTCATTGCCGGCGAAAGCTACGGTAGTTTCGAGAAATACGATACACTTATTGCTGCAAATAAAAACAAAGCCAATATCAGGGTCTTCAACGATTATATCCCCGACAGTGCGGTATGCGATTTTTTCTCGGCAGCCGATGTGTGTATTTTACCATATCGTTCGGCTACCCAAAGCGGGATAACCGGTATTTCATACAATTTTGGAGTGCCGTTGATTGCTACCAATAAGGGCGGACTTGCCGAATTTATTGAGCATCAGAAAACCGGACTGATTATCGAAGAATCTGCGCCTGATTGCATATCGCAAGGCATACGCGATTTTTACAACGATTGTGACCCCAAAGAGATGGAACGTAATATTTCGGTAATGAAAGAAACCCTGACATGGGAATTCTTTGCCGGTGCCATTGTCGATTTCAGAAACCAATTATAAAACAGCAGTTCAAACCACCGGTTTTCATGCGGAATATTTCCAAAACACTCAATTAACTGATCCTGATAATCCGGTAATTATTTTTTGTATTAAGATAGGTTCTGATAATCTGACGGGCATCGCGGTGATCAGGGTAAGTTTTTACACAGTCGCACAGTAAATCGGGCTGGTTAATAAGGGTTGATTCGCAAAATCCGTAGCCCAGATACTTTCCGTTATTTACCGACACCACACCAATTTCGTTTTCATCGCGGCCATTGCCGACAATCAATATATGCTCGCAAACAAGTCCGTACCGGTTGAGTACTTTCGCAGCTCTTTTGTTGTAATCATCGGGTGATTCATCGCCGGTGCAGGCCCCGCGACACTCGCCGATTCCAACATAAAAACAGGCCCCGGCACTTGCGTACAATCCACATAGTTTTTGGCACAAGTGGAATTCATTACACAACGAAAAGAGTACTTCGCGGGCGACCTGCTGCGAACTGAACGAGTCGAGGGGTTCATCCGCACGTGAAGTGGTTTTTGCAATTTCGAAGTTCAGGTAGCCGCCTTCGTCGTAGCAGTCGAAAATACCCCACTGATGCATGGTTCTTCGTTGTGCCTTATTATATCGGGGCTTGTGCTGCTTAATTTCGTGCGACTCCCTGAGCAGGGCAATGAGTTCATTTCCCGTAAGATCGCAGTCGACAGCTGCAATTTCCTGTTTCATGGAGAGTCCTTTTGGGGTATCTTCGTTGTTAAGATGGGAGAGTACCCTTTTGTAAATATTATTGCTTTTCCCGATATAAATCAAATCGTTCAGTTCGTTGTAGAAATAATACACCCCGGCAGCCTCGGGCAATTCTTTTAATTTTCGGAGTTCGAGTGCACTATGTAGTCCTTTCAGCGAGAATCCGTGAAAGTGCTTCCCCGAATGATTTTCGGAATCGATGCGATAGAGCATTTTAAACAATTCGAGGGTGGCCAGGGCGTCGCCTTCGGCACGGTGACGGTTTTCGATGCGTATGTTGAGATTATCGCACAGCGTGCCCAGACTATAGGACCTGAAACCGGGAATAAGTTTGCGGCTCAGTTTTACAGTGCAGAGTTGATCGCGTTTATACCGATAACCTAATCGTTGAAACTCACTTTTCACAAAACCGTAATCGAAACCCACATTATGCGCCACAAAAATGGTATTCTCTGTAAGTTCAACCAGTTTTTTTGCAATTTCATAAAAACAGGGCGCACCTTCAACCATTTCGTTGCTTATACCGGTAAGGCTAACGATATAAGGTGGAATGCGGCATTCGGGATTAATCAGGCTTGTAAACGATTCAATCAGTTTGTTGCCATCGGTTACCAACACGGCTATTTCGGTGATTTTATCCTGCGCAGCACTGCCACCGGTGGTTTCGATGTCGATAACCGAATACAGTTGGGTCATATCAGTTATGTCGTTTTTTTCCAGGTTTTCTTACCAACTCGACCACAACATACGGCGGTTTTCGCATCATAATGGCAATAATTGCACCGGCAATTCCACCGGCAAAACCACTGGTAAGGCCATACGAGCCCAAAAGCTGAATTATCATATTAACGACAAACAGAATACCCATAACTATCAGGCAAAGAACAAGGATTTTCTTCCAGTTGTAGCGAATAATTACTTCGGCATTGCAGTACATGCAAAATCGGTTTTTTGAACCTTTTTGTTTTAAAAATATTTTGCGAAAAACACTCCCTTTACTATGACAATGTGGGCAATCCATAAAATGATCTGATAAGTCGGTTACAAAAATAAGGAAAATATCTTTCTGTTGTGGTTTGCCATTTAATATAAGGGGCAGATCGTCATAAATCAATTACTTTATGTTAGCAAAAAATCAAGTATATGAATAAAATAAGTTTTTTCATTCTAAATTATGAACACTTGAAATTAAATCAATTTGTCAATAAATCAGAATGTTACACTTTTAAATCACGCAACAATTAATACTAATTTCTGTTGGCATATAAATTGATAAGCGTTACGGGTATTTGTTTTGTAACATTAATTATTTATTTTTGCTATCATTAGTAAACTTAAAAACCAAAAACTATGAAGTTTCTTACAAACAAAGGGTTCTTAGGAATCATCCTCTTAATCATCATCGGAGCCGTATGTACATGGCTTCTCGATGGCACCATCCTCAGCCTTACCGGTGGCTGGCAAATACTCTTCTCACTGGGTGTAACACTACTGCCCGGTTTGTTATGGTTGTGGTTCTTTTATATGCAGGATAAATACGAAAAAGAACCGCCACAGATGCTCCTGGGTGTTTTCGCATTGGGTGCACTGGCAGCCTTTACCCTCAGCAAGCCTCTTACTGCTATGCTGACGCCCGAAGTTTCGGTTTTCGAACAAAGCCTGCTGACACAGTTTCTAAGTTCTTTCCTCGTAGTTGGCATGATACAGTTGCTGGTAATTTTCCTTGTAGTCAGATACAGTATTTATTTCAGCGATGAGTTCAACGAGCCTGCCGATGGTGTTATCTACTCGATAGCTGCCGGTTTAGGTTTCGCAGCGGCTTACAACATTACCTACCTCAATGGCCTCGAATCGATGAATATGGGCGTTGTGGTTACCCGTATCATTAACTTTTATCTGGTAATGGCGATTTTCTCAGGAATCATGGGATATTTCATTGGATTTGCCAAATTTTCGAAAAAAGGCAATTTCGGCAGAGAAATGTTTATGCTTATAGGATTATTAATTGCCACCTTTATTTTCGCAGTATATAATGTAATCGTTTCGAAAGTTCAGATTTTTGTTGAATTCTTCCAGAAGATATTCAACATCGAAACCGCTGCAGGCGAAAAATCATTTTCAGTTGGCGGGGAACTTGTCGTTTCTTCAATTGTTGTAATTATTATTTACATCATTATGTACTTCCTGCTCAACAAATCGGTGGAAGCTTCTCCTTTCAAGAATCAGGAAAACAAACCGGAATAACCAGCTTAGTGTAAAACTTAAAAAAACAGAAACAATGGAAAACAATAAATTATCCTATATTTCATGGACGGTGGTAATCGCCGCAATACTTATCTTTGCCGGCTGGTTTCTCACCCATGGTTCTAAAGCAAACCTGAAAACTTACCAGAACGAAAAAGTAAAAATCGAATTTGAATACAGTAAGGACTGGACCAATATGGTAACCGACAAAGCCCTTGATAAGCTGGTTCAATTAAAAAACCCCAAGGCCTATATTCTCGTTAACAACCTGAGAATTTCTCCGATGGGTCTGAAATCTGGTCAATCAGCCTACAATCGTCTCACGTTTGAATCATACGAAGAATTGGGAAGCGAAGCCCTCGAAATTGGAAAAACCGAAGGATTCAAAATCAGTTTTAAATTTGTGAACAACGGCGAATCGATGCAGGCTTGCGAAGTTCTCGTTCCGGTTTCCGATAAAGAAATGGCTGTTGTCGGATTCTATGCCCCCGCTGCCGAATTCGAAAACTACAAAGCCGAACTTGAAGATCTTGTGAAAAGTATCAGCATCAAAAACTAAACAAATAACCTATGAAAAAGCACATCATTTTTGGTCTGTTTGCAGCTGTAATGCTGCTGATGCAGTCGCAGACCTTCGCGCAAATCAACCCGGTTGCCATTTCGGACAACTATTACAAAGGAATCGTGAAAATCCTGCTTTTTGACCCCGTTTTGGCTCAGGTTGATGAAGAATCCCTTGGCTATTTGGGTCGTGGTACCGGATTTTTTGTTACCACCGATGGTATAATATTCACCAACAGGCATGTAATCGAACAATGTGTTTATGGATATGTAATGTACGAGAATAAAAAAGGCGAATACGATATCGAAACCTATTATAAAGGGATAGAGAAAGACGCCAACGTAAAGTGCATTGCCTATAGCGGATACGCAATTCCAATTGTTCAGGTTTATCATGGCCGCGGACCAAACGATTACAAACTCTATCTGGCCGAAGTCCTCACCCTGAGCGATGCCTACGATGGAGCTGTTATCAGAATTGTTTCCGATATGGATGGGAAAGCCGTAACAACACCCTTTACTGCTCTGCCGCTTGGAAACTCCGATTTGTGCAAGCAGGGTGAAGACCTGATTGTAATGGGTTATCCGGCTCAGTATTCAGGGAATTATGACCTCGCGCTTAAAGACATGATTACTTTTACCAAAGGGTATCATTCAGGTTGGGATTATGTGTTTAACCCCGACTACGGTTTCATAAAAACCGATGCAGCCATTAACGCAGGCAACAGTGGAGGACCCGTTTTTGGTAAAGACAATAAAGTAATTGGTATTGCCAGTGCAAAAGGTATTGCAACCAACATTGGTCTGGTGGGCGGAATTAATGGTATGTACTATGTTGTTGCGCCCAAAGCATCAATTTTTAAAGCCTTGGTAGCCAAAGGTCTGACACCGCCAAATAAGGCAGAAAATATAACCGTTACCACCGGGGAGCAAAAAGCAATGCCCGATTTTAAACTGTGCTCCGAATCGACTACAGCAGCAAAGAAAACTACTGTAACGGGTATTGTTAAAAGTGCTGATACCGGAAAACCTATTAAAAACGCAGTGGTTGGCTTGCTGATATACGATGCAGCAAAAGACGATTTTATCGTGGTAAGCGGAGGTTATTCGGGTGCTGATGGTAAATTTACAATGGATCCTGAGGTAACCCTCGATACCGACTATGGAATTGCCTGTATGGCCGATGGATATTCCGATTTGGTGGATGTAATTAAAATCACCAGTAACACCAATTATTTGACAGTAACACTCGCTCGCGCAAGATAAAGACATCAATTTATCTGTTAGAAAAAAGACTTGCTGCGGTGAGTCTTTTTTCTTTTATGTATCACTGTTTTTCGTTAATTTTACGGCAAAAGCTTCAGAATATGATAACACAAGATTTGCAAAAAATGGTAATCGAAAAAGTCCGAATGTGGCTTAACGATAATATAGACAACGAAACGGCCTCCGAAATACGTAATTTAATCGAAGCAAACGACGAAAGCCTCATTGAAGCTTTCTATAAGGATCTTGAGTTTGGCACAGGCGGACTCAGGGGAATTATGGGTGTCGGCTCGAATCGAATGAATCGGTATACCGTGGGAATGGCCACTCAGGGTCTTGCAAATTACCTGAACAGGGTTTTTATTGAATCTGAAAAATCGGTTGCTATTGCCTACGATTGCCGGAATAATAGCCGTTTCTTTGCGGAGACTGCTGCAGCTGTGTTATCGGCCAACGGGATAAAAGTTTATTTGTTTGATGCCTTGCGTCCCACTCCCGAGCTTTCGTTTGCAGTACGATATCTTAAATGCAAAAGTGGTATTGTAGTAACTGCCTCTCATAATCCGAAAGAATATAACGGGTATAAAGTGTATTGGGAAGATGGGGCTCAGATTGTTGCGCCCCACGATACCAATATTATTGCAGAAGTCAGAAAAATTACCCGTATTTCGGATGTTCGTTTCGAGGCCAACCCAATCCTGATTAAAAGCATTGGCAGCGAAATTGATGCTGTGTATATCGAAAAAGTTAAAGCATTAAGCGTAAACCCCGGTGTTATCAAAAAACAGTCTGATATTCCCATTGTATACACTCCCATTCATGGCTCGGGTGTTACACTCGTTCCTATGGCACTCAAGGCTTTTGGATTTACTAATATCCACTGTGTTGAGGAGCAGACCGTGGTAGATGGTAATTTCCCTACAGTTCATTCACCCAATCCTGAAGAGGCTGCAGCACTCGATATGGCGCTGCAACTTGCAAAAAAAGTTAATGCTGAATTGGTGCTGGGAACCGATCCTGATACTGATCGTGTAGGAGTAATTGCCCGCAACGACACGGGGGATTACGTATTGTTAAACGGGAATCAGTCAGCGAGTATTCTAATCTGGTATTTACTCAGTCAATGGAAAAGATTGGGTAAAATCACCGGTAACGAATATATTGTAAAAACCATTGTAACGACCGATTTGTTATCGGAAATGGCAACAAAACATAATGTTAAAAGTTACGATGTGTTGACTGGATTTAAATATATTGCCGAAATAATCAGAAACCTCGAAGGCAAGGCTCAGTTTATTGGTGGAGGCGAGGAAAGCTACGGATATTTAGCCGGTGACTTTGTTCGCGATAAAGATGCTGTAATTGCCTGTGCTTTATTGGCTGAAGCCACAGCCTGGGCAAAAGAAAACGGAAAAACACTGACCCGTTTACTCGGTGAAATTTATCTGGAATATGGTTTTTACAAAGAAAAAATGATTTCGCTGACAAAAAAAGGAAAATCAGGTGCTGAAGAGATTTCGCAGATGATGGAAAAATTCCGGCATCAGCCCCCTGAATCGATTGCAGGTATCGACGTTACAGTGATTCACGATTATTCAAAACAAGTGAGTTTCGATATGATCAGTCAACTGCGCTATTCAATAAATCTGCCCAAGTCGGATGTGTTGCAATTTGAACTTAAAAACGGGTCGAAAATCACCGTACGTCCTTCGGGAACCGAGCCAAAAATCAAGTTTTATTTCAGCGTAAAGGGCATATTACAACACATAGATGATTACGAAAATACCGATCTTGTGCTGAATGAACTCATCGAAACAATGAAAAACGAAATTTTCGGAATATGAAAAGCTATCGTAAAGAACTCTGGTTCTCGACCGAAAGCCGGCGAAAATTGGTTAATATTACCCCTGAGGTGACAAAATGCCTGCACGAAAGTGGCATCAGCGAAGGCTTATGTTTGGTTAATGCCATGCATATAACCGCCAGTGTTTTTATAAACGATGATGAAGCGGGACTGCATCACGATTATGAAATATGGCTCGAAAAGCTGGCTCCCGAAAAACCGCATTCTCAGTATCGTCACAATGGGTTCGAAGATAATGCCGATGCACACCTGAAACGGACTGTGATGGGCCGCGAGGTGGTTGTGGCTGTCACCAACGGGAAACTCGATTTCGGACCCTGGGAACAAATATTTTATGGCGAATTCGACGGAATGCGTAAGAAACGTGTGTTGGTGAAAATAATCGGAGAATAATCGAATTCCAACTACTTTTTTGTGTCGAGATATTGCAGGTATCTGACAATATCAACAGGTTTAACATCTTTGGCGACAATCCGTTTTTGGCTGTCTAATATAAACAGACGCGGGGTTCGGTTGGTTCCGTAATACTTATAAAACTCGCATACTCCATCCGGGTCCCATGCATTTATCCAATACAGTTTGTTATCAGTAATATATTTTTCCCATTCACTTTTGTTGCGTTGAATATTGATAGCGATAAGTTCGGACCCCATTTTACGGATTTCTTCATATTTTGAATGTAACACGGGAGTCAGTTCATCGCACAAACTGCAGCCTGGTTCCCAAAACCATAATATCAGATACTTTGTACTTATCTCATTTGTATTGATATAATCGCCGTCGAGTTTCTTTAGTTTCAGGTTTTGAGCCTGCATGCCGAGCAAATTATACTGCATTTCGTCGCGCCGTTCTTTAATGAGGCTTACTGCCTTGTCGTCAGCCCAAGTCAGCTTTTTGTTGATAAAATAGTTATCTGCCAGATACACAAATACAGCATCCATTCCAATAACTGAAGGTGTTTCGTAGTGATCGACGAGATAGCTGACAATATATTTTTCAAACTCAATGTTCGCAGATGCTTTGGTTATCAGGGCATCTACATCTTTATACACATTTTCGATGCTATCAACCCGTGTGCTTAGAAAAAATTTACAATACTCCTGCAACATGCGGTGAAAAATGAATTCAGGGGTACGCAGCAGCCTCTCATCGGTGAAATCAACAGCATCAAAATAATGGTCTTTGTAATAGTAATAATATTTCGCCGGGTCTTCGGTCTGCCACTGCAGTACATAAGTTGGAAATTCCGGAGGTAACATCAGATCGAGAATTTTCGACAGATAACTATTTCCGGCAATGCTTTTATAATATTTATATACGATAATTCGCCGGTTTTTCAGGCTGTCCTCTTCACGCTTAATATCTTCCGGCATTGCCTGACCTGAGTTTTTGAAGTATTGCTTTTTAATATCGAGTTGTGATGAAGCCAGATTAATTGAGGCAATATCGCGTTGTAAATCAAAGAATAAATCGGGTTTATCGGTACCACTCATCTTTAAATCTGCCACCAGATTGTTTAAGTTAGTCGTCATCGAAAACTGCTGATCATCAAGCAATAAAAAGTCAAAACGGGTTTTAGGAGGAATTACAATAAAATATACTCCCTGGGGTAATGTAGTTTTACCTTCGAACACGGCGTAGCCTTTATCATTGGTTTGTACCGTATCGATTACAAGAAATTCCGGACCATAATGTGCCCCAAGGTATAACAAACCTCCCGGGTGTCCGGACACCGTAACCTCGATACGGTATGCAAAAACCGATGTTAATCCGCTAAATACTATAAAGACGAAAACCAGGAAGGTTTTTACCGTTCGAAATGGTTTCATTGCTAAAATTGTTATGGTTTACCCATTTTCTCTTTCCGTTGTTTATCGAACCTTATAAAGTCAGCCAGATTTTCGATGTTGATTCGTTTGGCGACGATGCGTTTATCCTTATCGAGAACGAAAACTACCGGTGTTGAATAGATATCGTAGAAGTTACGGAAGTTTGAATGAGGATATGGTCCGTCCCAGACATTATACCAACCATTGGTAATCAAGTCTTTTTCGTTTATAAAATCAATCCATTTATCTTTTTCATATTGGGTATAAACTAAAAATACTTTTACGCCCATCGTTGCGAGTGTATCCTTAAATTTTGAATATAATTCGGGAACTTCCTTTTTGCAATGCCCGCAATCGGGTTCAAAAAATACCAAAATGGTGTATTCGGCTTCTACGGCATGCAGCGACATAAATGTTCCATCGTGGCACTCCATTTTTTTCAGGTCAGGAGCGATATTCCCGATAATATTTGGTGAAATCTTTACTACCCTTTCGGTAAGTTTAGCCATAAAAGTACTATCACCCCAATATGTTTTCCCGCTAAGGTACCATTGTTCGGCAATATGAACAAAAACTTCGTCGAACCCCATAATTTTAGAGGTCTCAAAATAATTGAGTAAATGGGCGGCAACAAAACGGAACATCAGAGAATCGCCCTGGTAAGCCATTTGTATTACACGGTCTGATTCCACTTTCATTGAATCGGGGGATGGAATTACCACTTTTTCGAAAAAATAATTGAGTTTTCCCTGAAAAATCGGAGTACGCAGCAGGCCATCTTCTTTGAAATCGATATTATCGAAATAGTGTTGTTTATAATATCGCCACTGAAAAGTACTGTCAGTAATATTCCCCTTATCGTCGCGGGGCGGTTCGGGCACATCAACTTCAACCATTGAATTCAGCACCTTTGCCCAAAAAGTCTGTTTATTGTTTTTAATCATATTCAAAATATACTCATGCCTTTCGGTGTTAACCGCAGCAATTCTGTCATTAATATTTTTCACAGAATCCGGATTGTCGGCATATTTAGTCTTTGCATCATTCAGTGCCATGTGTTTTGCCTGAAGCTCGCTCATCTTTCGCTGATAATCGTTGAATAGCTTGTTTTCGAGTGAGCCTTTCACTTTCATATTAGTAACCAGGTTTGCCACATCGGTTTCAACCGAAAACTTCTGCTCGTTTCCCACGATGATTTCGAAATAGGTCATGTTCTGACTCGGCATAACGACAATGTAAATGCCCTTCTTTAATGCCTCTGCCCCTGAAAAAGTGCAGTTCCCTTTCGAATCGACCTTTGATGTGTCGACAACATATTTTTTATCGCCGAAATGATGTCCGAGATACATCACCGTGTCGGCAACACCATTTACTTTCACTTTAATTTCGTAACCCTGGGCCACAACCGAGCCCACGAAAACAATACAAGCAAAAATCAAAACAACAATCTTATTCATAACTTACAATTGCTTTAAAGTGTAAAAACCCATGACGTTAAAATAACAAAAAAGATAGCTAAAAGTCTGTTAAAATTTTTCAAAATTTATGCCATTAAAAATTATCGTACCAACTTCGTTTTTTTGTCAGTTTCAGATCTTGCAACATCGCTGATTTCACATTAATCTGAAAGGAATATTGCTTGTAGGTGCCAAAAGGAACAAGGTTCAGGCTGGCTTCCCAACAGTGTAAATCGCGGTAAATATTAATTGAAGTATACGTAACTTTGTTGGCCACAAAATCCCAACCTGTTGTAACGGCAATTTTCCACTTTCCGGTAATATTGATGTCGCCTGTTATCTGCAGACTTTGGGTAATTTTGCTTTCGAAATAGGGTTTTGCATACCAGAAATTATAACTTACCCTTAGGTTCCAGGGCATACTAAAGTCAACATAATTGTCGGGATAACCATATAATTGCGAAGTAGCTTCCTTTTTCTCAGTACCCTTTTTGGTTGAATTCAAATTTAACCCGACACTGACATTGGCACTGGTCAGGCGAATAATGCTTCCGTTTTCGGTGAGGGCAGCGCGGTTAATTCTTACTGGTTTATCGTATTCGTCGAGGGCTATGGCGTATGGGTCGAACAAGGAAGAGAAGTTTATATTCAGCTTTCCGAGGCTGGTACGGCCTGTCATATTAACAGGTGCCCAATTGAGCGAATCCGACATAATGTTATAGCTGGTACTGAACGACAAGCTTTCGAGAAGTTTTATCTTTTTTTCTCCGGTAATAGTATCAGCACGGTTTCGAACCTTCATTTCGAAGGAATTTCCAAGATTAAAGTTTACCGATCCGGAACCTCCGCGTGCCGGGGTGCCATACGGCAAACCTTCGAAAACAGAGTACACGTAGCTTACTGAATCGTATTGGCCGGTATTGTTGTTGTATTGAATACGATAATAATCATCGTAGTAGCCATAACGTGGCAACCCGAAATCGGGCAGGTACGAAAAATTTACCGAGGGATTAATAACATGACGAAAAGCTTTAACCGGACCTCCTTTGAAATTGAACATACCATAAATGGTAGTGTTTGCACCTACCGAAGCCTGGTAGTCCCAGACACGTGAGAATCTGGCAGCATAATCAGACTGTAAACTACCGGTTACAGCACCGGCAGAGTCGGGTTGCCATACCCTGTTGAGTTCTTTGGTGTACCACCGCTCGGTGTATTGAAAGGATGGAGTTATGTTGATTTGTTTGAAAAGTTTCAGCGTAGTATTTATTGGAATACTGTGTTTGATACCATTATTCAGATTCTGAAACCCGATGTTTAACAGAGAATCTTCGCGTACATGCACCTGATTGGTCATCACGGCAGAATAGCTGATTCCGATTTTTTCGTACCATCGCTGTTTCCCAACCATATTCTTTCGTTTGAGCGGATATATCCGGCTCATATTGAACGACATATCAGGGAGAGATATGTTTACTGTACTGTCGGTACTGTTCTGCGACTGCTTCATGGCTACCGACAGGCTGAACGGGGTGTTGGGCCAGATTTTAGAGTAGCTGATGCTTGATGTTTTATTGGTGTTCATATACGATGCATCGTTGTAGGAGTTCCAACGGTCGTAAGCACTTGAGCTGATATTTACGTCGGCCGAAAAAGTGCTGTTTGGCCGGGCCTTGGGATCCTGCGAATGCTTCCACATTACCCTGTATAACCTGTCGACACGGTAATTGTCCAGATCCCGGTAACCAAACTTATTGCTGTTGTAACTCAGGTCGAAGCTGCCGCTCATTTTATAGCGCTTTTTATAATTGGAGCGTGCATACAAGGCATAACTGCCCTTGGAATACACATCGCCCGATAGCAGTAAATCGACATAATCGTTAATGGCAAAATAGTAGCCTCCCCTGCGAAGGAAGAATCCGCGGTTTTGTTCTTCGCCAAACTCCGGGAAAATAATTCCGGAAGTACTGCCTTTTTTATTGGGGAAGAAACCGAACGGAATCCCCAGCGGTAATGGAACATCTTCGATAACCAGAAAGGCAGGCCCCGAAACAATTTTATCGTCGGGTATCATTTTCGCTTTACTGATGTTAAAATAAAAGTGCGGATGATCGAGGTTACAGGTTGTAAACTTTCCGTCTATCAGATGGATTTGATTATTGTCTTGTCTCTTGGTAATGCCACCGTGCAGATAGCTGCCCTCGAATTCGGTGGTTACTTCTTTAATAATTGCTTTCTTCGATTTAAAGTTATAGCGTATTGTATCGGCTTTAAAAGTTTCCTCACCCTGAACAAAAACCGGTTTCCCGACAATATTACCGGCTGAGTCAGTTCTTCCGCAGGCATATACCGAGTTGTCAGAAAAATCAATCATAATATAATCGGCAGTAAGCACAATATCGCCATAGCTTACCTCTGCTTCTCCAAACAGATAGGCTTTCCGGTTTTTCATATCCACATCCGAAGAGTCTTTCGATTGATAATCGACCGGAAAATCTATTTCTGACTTTTTTGCTTTCACTACAATGCTATCCTGCTTTATGGTATCACCACTGAAATAGAAAACTATTATTTGCCCGTTTTCAGAATTCCACCATCTGTTATCATGGCTGCCGGCTTCAATATTGGCATAACAATTGCCTCCGCAGAAAGCGGCAAAATAAAACAGATGTATGCTAAATAATAAAAGCCTTATGATAAATTTTGATAACAATTTGAAAGTTGTATTTTTGTACAAACGGTTTTTTAAAATAATGCCCAAAACTACACAAAATTTAGAATCGTTCAACAGGAGTAACTTCTGGCTTGGGTTAAAAATTGTATGCATTCTTGTGATTGTTGCCCTGCAATTCGTTTCGGTACATATGCTGAACGCCCAGACTGGAAATTCATACGGCGTTAAAAAAGTTGTAATCGATCCCGGTCATGGCGGAAAAGACCCCGGAGCTGTTGGTTCATTTTCGAAGGAAAAAGACATTACTCTGGCTGTCTCTCTGAAAGTAGGAGACATGATTAAGAAAAATTTCCCTGATGTGGAAGTGATTTACACCCGATCTACGGATGATTTTGTGGAGTTACATAAAAGGGCAAAGATTGCCAACGATAACCATGCCGACTTGTTTATTTGCATCCATGTTAACGCTATAGCGGGTGGTTCGGCCTATGGTGCCGAAACTTTTGTTATGGGTCTTAATGTATCGGACGAAAATATGCGAGTAGCCAAACTCGAAAACTCGGTAATTCTGAAAGAAGACAATTACGAAAAGCACTACGATGGATTCGATCCCAACAGCCCTGAGTCGAATATAATGTTTTCGCTCTATCAGAATGCATATCTTGAACAGAGCCTGAAGTTGAGCGAAAAAGTGCAAAAATATATGAAGTCTGAAGCTGGTCGTTACGACCGGGGTGTAAAGCAGGCTGCTTTTTTGGTACTTTGGAGGACCACCATGCCCAGCATTCTTGTTGAATGTGGTTTTATCACACACAAGGATGAGGAGAAGTTTTTAAACTCCGATGAAGGTCAGAAAAAATTGGCAACAGCTATATTCAATGCTTTCAGCGATTACAAAAACTCGCTCGAAAATCAAGGCAAGGAAATGCATGGTAATAACGGAATTACTCCTTCGGATCAGAACTTTGTTCCTGCAGATACAAATTCCCCGGCAAATCTTACCAATACTTCCGACAATTCGTTTAACTTTGCCGAAGGAATATTTTTTGGAGTACAAGTGAAAACATCCGCAAAAAAGCTGGATATTGCCAGCGACCCGTTATTGAAAAACCAGGGCATGATATATGAATATCAGCAGGATGGACTGTACAAATACGTTGCAGGAATTGACAGATCGTACGAAGCGGCCTACTCGAATTTTCAGAAACTACGCAACGAAGTGAAAGATTGTTTTCTGGTGGCTTTCAAGAACGGGCAGCGGTTTTCGGTGACCCAGGCTCAAAAAGAGATTAAACAATAAGCTATGGACGCAAAACGAAGGAAGTATATCATTTTCGGTGTGTTTGCGATTGTAGTACTCGCGGGGTCTTACTGGGGATACAATTATATTAAGGGAGCCGACTTATTCGAAAAGCGAAATACCTATTATGTGTATTACGACCGTGTTGATGGCTTGGGTGTTGCCAGTCCGGTGTATATTAACGGATATAAAATTGGTCAGGTAACTCAGGTTGATTTATTGATTGAGCGTGGTGGTATACTGCTGGTTACCTTCGATACCGACAGTAAATTTCAGATACCGGATTCAACAGTTGCCGAGATTTTTAGTACCGACCTCATGGGAACCAAAGGAATACAGCTTATCCTCGGTAATAAAAAAACATACCACGAATCGGGAGATACAATTATTGGAAGCATCGAACAAAGCTTGAAGGATCAGGTGAGTATGCAGATGCTGCCAATAAAAAATCAGGCTGAGGATTTGATGAAAGAAATTCAGAATGCCATTACCATTATTACCTATATTTTCAACGAAGAAACCCGTGAAAATCTGGAAAAGAGCTTTGCCAGCATTCAAACAACACTCGCTTACCTGGAGTCGTCGGCTATTACTCTCGATACCCTGCTTTCGACCGAAAGTAGTCGTCTGTCGAGGATATTTGCCAATATAGATAAAATAACCACCAATCTGCGTGATAACAACGATAAGATAACCCGAATTCTGACCAATGTGGCCAATTTCAGCGACACCTTGCTGGCGATGAATATCACACAGACAATCAGCAATGCCAATAAAGCCATTGCTGACGTAGCTGCCATCACCGACAAAATAAACCGTGGCGAAGGAACATTGGGTATGTTAGCCAACAACGATACCCTGTATTACAATCTCGAAAACGCAAGTCTGGAGCTTGACAGGTTGCTGCGTGATGTTCGGATGAATCCCGGAAAATATGTGAACTTCAGCCTGTTGCACTTTGGAAGGAGCATTAGCGTTACTAACGAAAACGACCTGAGCAAACGCGATAAAAAATATCTTGATAAGCAACGGGAAAAAAACAGCAAGGAAACCGAAAAAATGAACAAGCGAAATGCCAATACCAAAGACCACACTTCGCCACCCCCAACCGAACGTAGTTTGCTCGATGTTCCTGCTGATTTCGATCAGAATTCGCCGGCTTACTATATGATTCAGATATTAGCCGGATCGAACCGCCTGTACCCCAACTCCCCCGAATTAAAGGCTTATAAAAACGTTCAGGAATTCTACAGCGAAGGTATATACCGCTACCTGATTATGCCTCATACCAATGCATCAAACACGCGAAAATACCTTGAACTCATTAAACAGGACTTTGAGGATGCTTTCCCCGTGGGCGTGTATCAGGGAGGTATAATTCCATATCCCGATGCCATCGAAATCAACAATAACAAGGCTTCGGGCGGTAACTAAATAAAACCTGGCGCGAAGTATTTTTATTTTTTTGAAGAAATTTTTCATTTCCCTCGCTTATTAAAAAAAAAGTGTATTTTTGCGCTGCTCTTTCACAGAATGGCCCAGGTGGCGGAATTGGTAGACGCGCTAGTTTCAGGGACTAGTATTCGTAAGGATGTGCAGGTTCGATTCCTGTCCTGGGCACAAAAACGCTTCATGTTTCATGAGGCGTTTTTTTTATGGTTTATGTGAACATTTTTAGGATAGATTGGTTAATTTTAACAAAGATTATTAACGAACAACCAAATTAAAAACACTATGGCAATTACCCGTAAAGCAAGCGCCGTTTGGAACGGCACAGGAAAAGAAGGAAAAGGAATTTTAACCGCTACCAGCGGAGTTCTCAACGAAACCCCTTACTCGTTTGCAGCACGATTTGTAAGCGAAGACGGAAAAGCAGGTACCAACCCCGAAGAACTCATTGCAGCAGCCCATGCAGGTTGTTTCGCAATGGCTCTCAGCTTTCAGTTAAACGGTGCCGGTTTTACAGCCGACGAATTGAAGGCGAAAGCTTCGGTGACGATGGACAATATTGACGGTCATTTTGAATTTACCGGAATTCACCTCGATCTGGAAGCCAGAATCCCCGGTATTTCACAGGAAAAATTCATGGAACTGGCCGAAGTTGCTAAAAAGAACTGTCCCGTTTCGTTGGCATTGGCGGCTGTAAAAATTACGATGGATGCCAAACTGAAATAAATCGGATAATATAATATACAGAGAGCCGGTTTATCCCGGCTTTTTTTTCGCGCTATTGCAGTATTTCCTGAACCCAGCGCATAAAAAACACATCGTAGACGCAATAACATCGCTCTCCGGTATCGCTGCGAAATTCACAAACCAACTCTTTCGTCAATAGCGAGTCTAAGGCCCTTAAAATATTTGCCGAACTACCTAAGCCCGATGAAATAATAAACCCTTTGGCTGTGGGCGCAAACAATTCCTCTTCTCTGGCAACAGCTTTCAGTAATTGCCATTGCGATTTTGTAAGCATATCGCGGTAGGTGAAAAAGAACATTTCCTGTTCTTTCAACAGTTTTTGGGCTACGCTTCGCCATGAAGCTTCTTTTACTTTTCGACCTGAGTTTATAAACAAACGGTTACATAATACCTGCACATAATAGGTGTGTCGTCTGGTCCAATTGAGCATGTCGTCAACATCACGCAGTGAAATAGTCTTTTTGCGCGACTCGAACATTTCGACAATGAATTCACGGTAAACATTATGGGGTATTTTTTCGAGGTGTAAAAATGCAGTGCTTCGAAAAAACGGACGTGACGGACTTGCAAATAGCTCTGTCATCAGATGCTGGCGACTTCCCGAGAAAATAAATACCACATTGCGTAAATGCTGAATTTTAGTTCGTAACCATGCGTCGACGTTTTTTTCGGGATATTCGAGAATCTGCTGGAACTCGTCGATGGCAACCAATACCCGTTTTTCTTGCTTGTCGAGTAGATCAAGTAGAGATTCAATGTGTTTTCTGCTTTCGTTTTCATCCAAATCAAAACTCAGGTTGGGTTCTCCGGTAATCGCATCAAACCCCACAACCGGTCTTAATTGCTTCAATGCATTCCAGATTTTACGCCCCACGCCCGAACGTTCACTGAACACTCTTGCTATTGCTGAAGCTAACATATTCAGCAATTGACTCATGTTTTCGGTTGCCAGAATATCTACATAGATACAAATCCAATCCTTATTCAATGTATGTTGCACATGCCTGATTAAGCCTGTTTTTCCAATCCGTCGCATCGAAGTCAGCGTGATTGAATGTCCGCCTTTCAGGTTTTGAATCAGTTGATGCAATTCATCGTTTCTATCGCAGAAGTATTCCGGACCAAAATATCCGTTGGCCGGAAAAGGAGTGTAGGGTATTTTATTATCAGACATGGAGCGCTTTATTAAGTTACATTATGTTAGTTACATTATGTTAGTTACATTATGTTGGTTGATTGAATACGATATTTGTTGAACATTTAATATAAATAACATAAAATCAGTTAAATAGAATATTGTAATTAATAACAATGTCGTGCAAATATATTTATATATTTATGAAAATAGAAATAAAAGTGAGCTAAATTTTAATTTTAATGAAATAATATCATTGCAATTCACGCGAATAAATCAAAATAACTTGTCATAATAGAATAATATTGTGAAATATTTAGTTGTAATTTTGGGGAGATTCAGGAAAATTTAACATGGTACAGAGAAATCGTCTTCAGGTTCACCCTTCGATGAGCACTCCGCTGCGCTTCGTTACTCAGGGTGACAATACCCTGTCATGCTGAGTAGCGCAGCGTTAATCGAAGCATAGGCCGGGGGTTACAAAGAAATCGTCTTCAGGTTCACCCTTCGATGAGCGCTTCACTTTGTTTCGTTACTCAGGGTGACAAATTAGATTACCACTTCACTGCGCTTCGTTACTACCAATGACGTATTGCTAAATTTGGGAATACAGGAGACAGAATACAGAAGGGGCTTTTCGTCGAACTAAAGAAAGCAGCTACCCCGAGAAGGTTCTAAAAATCCAGCCAGAGGAGAATGCTTGATAATTGCCAGTCGCCCCTTCTGAATTCTCTATTCTGACTTCTGTATTCCGAATTTTATCCTCAACAAAGTCCCCTTAATAACTTACTGCGAAACTGTTGTTAACGCATCAGCAGAATATCACCGGTTTTAACGTATATCTCACCATTCCACATTTCGGCGCGAACAAAAAACTTATAGGTGTCGATATTCTGTAGTTCGCCTTTATGGTAGCCATCCCATCCCACGTTGATGTCATCGGTGAAGAACACTTCTTCGCCCCAGCGGTTGTATATGCGGAACTCAATAAAATGCTTAATTCCATAGCCTTTGGCGTACACAATGCGGTTGGTTTCGTGTCCGAGCGGCGTAAAGGCCGAAGGTACATCAAGCGAATACTGCTCTATCACATAAATATCGACATAGTAATTGTGCCGGAAACAACCCGAGGAATCTTCGACAACCACGGTGTAACGCTGGTTCTCTTTAGGGGTAAGCCACGGATTGGGACAAGCGGTGCACGAAATCTCGTATGCGGGCGTCCATACATAGCTTATTTCTTCCTGGTCGACCACCGACGTAACAAACACTGTATCCCCAATAATAATGGTATCGTAAACCGGAGTTACTTCGAACTCAGGTATCTGTTGCACCCAAATCTGCACGGAGTCGTTAGCAATACAGCCGTTTTCGTCGGTGAGTCGGGCATAATAGATGATGCTGCTGTCGGGCTCGATAATCGGAGTAAGCGAATTTACATCGTTGATAAACTCGTTGGGTGACCACAACACCTGAGGGCCTCCGGTAACATACAATGCAATCTGGTCGCCCAGACAAATGAGCGTGTCGGGAATAATCTGCATGTCGGGCTGACCATATATCGTAATCGTTTGGGTAGCCGTATCGGTACAACCGAGCTCGTTCTGTCCGAAAATCCGGACATTCACCAGCGAATCAATAATGCTGTTGTTGGTCATGCTGAAAGGCAATGTATCGGTTCCGGCAAAGTCGGTTCCGGCAACAGTCCAGATTACTGTATCGGCACCCTGTGTGGCATTAATCAGATCGAACTCAAACGGACTGCATGAAGCCGAAATAACATTGCCCAGCGAATCGTGTACCACAAAACCTGCAATTACCTGTTGCACGTAAACCGGCAGGGTTCTGGTAACCTGACATCCGGCGAATTCAACAATCAGTTGAACTTCGGTGAAGCCATCGGGTGGCATATCGGAAAAAATAAAATCTACTGTTGTACTCGTGTACTGAATACCCCTTATGTACCATCGAATATTATAATCGCCCTGCATGTTGGTTATTTCGAAATGTACCGTATCGCCTAAACAAATGGTATCCTGCAAATAATAATAATTAAACACCGGTCCGTTGATGGTTACCTGTACCGAGTCGGCATCTATACAGCCATGCGCTGTGGTAGCCTCCAGTTTTACCCAGAATAACCCGGGGCTGTCGATAAAAAAGTCCTGTGGTTCATATACGGGCAGGGTATCGCCTGTGCCAAAAGTCCACTGCCACGACGGACTGTAGAGGCCCTCCTCGGTATGGTTGTTGATGTCGAGGAATGCAGGATAACAGTTGTAAATAGTTTGAGTAATATCAAAATCCACATCCATTCCCTGTACTTCCACATCAATCTCATCTACGTCAGTGCAGCCAAAACCGTCATCAATCTGAAGGGTGGCGGTAAAAATCCCGTCATCGGTATATGCATGTTCCGGGTTTATTGCAGTAGACGTTTCGCCATCGCCAAAATCCCAGTGGTAATTGAGTGCCGGATTATCGATTCCCGAATAGAATTGCACGGGTACATTCACGCATTCCACCGGATCGAGGGTGGTGACGGCTGCTTCGATACTTGAAACCACCACAAGGCCGGGTTCTGTAACTGTAGCTGAACATCCATTGGTATTCGATACGGTAAGACTGACATCGTAAGTGCCCGGTGCAAATTGTTTTTCGAAAGTAAGGGAATAATGCGACTGGGGAGAACCACTTACCTGCCAGACATTATAACTTAACGGGTAATCACTCTGATAGGTAAACGAAAACGTAACATTAAGGCTGTTGCAGCCATGAGCGGGATCGGGATCGGTAACAATCTGAATCACTGGTCCGGACACGTGAATGGTTTGCTGGGCAGTAAATTCACAGTTATTGTTATCGATAACGGTAAGGGTAACAATAAAATCGCCGTAACCTTCGAAAACATGATTTGTTATCGGATTATCGGATGGCTCCTGGCTTGCACCGTCACCAAAATCCCAGGCATAGCTTACACCGGTTGAGCTTGCCGTTGCATCAAAATAGACAGTGGCACCAGAGCAAACCTCATTATCTGAAACAAAAAAGCTGGCATTTGTATCTATTACATCTACCCTCACCGAATCGACAAAATCGCAGCCTGTTTCGGTGCTGTAGGCTCGTACACGAGCCCAGTACACGCCATAACCGGGAAAGGTGAAACTGATTTGGTCGTCGGTACTGCCCGGTTCGCTGTATAAGTTATCGCTGCCGGTTTCTCCCTCATCGATAAACCAGTCCCAGGCCAGTGTCAGGTCATCGTCGGGGTGGGTGATATTTACGGTAAATGTATAATCGAAAGGATTTCCACATTCAAATTCCTTTTGAATACTTTCGATAACAGGACCATTTATATAAAATATTGAATCGAGTTGCAGGGTATCGCGGCATCCGTTAAAATTGGTTACCAGCATCACCGAAACATATCCCGTATCCTGATCGAAAGCCCATTCGAGATATTCCTCATCGCTGTCGTCGTCAATCGAATCGAGCAGCCATTCAAATTCATCAACATCGGGGTTATCCCACATAGAATTGTAGATTCTGAAGGTGTCCTGAGCACAGTGTTCCAGTTCGGTAACTTCGTACCAGTCATTGATTCCCTCATCGAACAACATAAAGGTAAGTTCGCTTTCGATAGGGTTGCCCACATTCACGGTTTGTGTGGAGCTCGAGGTGCAATTACCATCGGTAACTGTGAGCGTAACTGTATATTCTCCTGCGTTTTGAAAAGTATGCGCAACCGGAGGTGCTTGTTCTACCGACGGACTCCCATCGCCAAAATTCCATGTATAGCCGGTGATGGTGGAACCTGATGTCCCGGTGTAATTAAAGGTTTCGAGGAGTGGTGCGCAACCTTCGCCTTCGGTAAAGGCAAATGTAGCATCGGGACTGTGAATAATCACCTGGGCAGACGTCGTAGCAATGCAACCATTTACCGAGGTAACCGTGAGAACAACCGGATAGGTGCCACTGGTTTGGTAGGTATGACTCGTGTTTGCCTGTGCCGACGACTCGCCATCGCCAAAAGTATAATTATACGAAGCCACGTTGGCACTTGAGGTGCTGGTAAAATCAACTTCGAATGGCACATTGCAGGTTGTCAGGCTGGCCGGGTCAGTGGTAAAACCTGCCGAAACTTCCTCGACAAATAGCTGAAAATCAATGTAATTCTCGCATTCTCCTCCGGGTTGAACCGTAAACCTTAAATTATAGGTTCCCGGGTTCACGAAGGAATAATTATAAATATTCAGGCTTGATGTTTGTCCGCCCCCGAAGTCCCACAGACAATTATATGCAGTAAGATTGGTGAAATGTACCGTGGTATTGGGACAAATTACGCTGCCTGGTTGAACGGCGGTACTACCCACATACATACTGAAATCAGGGACCAATTCAGTAATATTTATGTAGTCGGTATATGTTTCGGAGTTTGTGCATCCGTAAGCGTCGACCACCGTAAGGGTAACGTCAAAAATATTGGGAGTTGTGTATGTGTGCTGCACACTGGTACCGGAACCATTGGGTGCGCCATCACCAAAACTCCAGAAAGCCTGATAACTCAGGTTTAAGGATGTGGTAACAATGCTCTGGAAATTCACAGGAAGGGGAGGTTGACAGTAGCTTAGCGGGAACGCGGTGAAAGCTACCGAGGGTGTGTCGGAAACCGAAACCAGCGAAGGCACCGTTACCTGCGATGAACAATTGTGATTGTCGCGGACAATGAGCAGTACATTAAAAATGCCGGAAAAATCATAAATATGTTGTGGATTTTGCAATGTAGATAAAGGAGTCCCATCGTTAAAAAACCACTCCCAGCTATTGATAGTGCCATCTCCAGGAGTAGATGCATCATGAAATTGCACAAGAAGCCCATTACCATCTAAAGGTAAGCATCCAATCACCGGAGAATCACCGATGATTGCCGTAGGTGGCTGATACACGATAATGGTAATATTATCGCCAGCATTACCGGCTGCGCACGACACATTCAAGGTTACAGTGTAGTTGCCGGCGTTTTGAAACACCGTTCCCGGATTTGCCTGTGAGGAGTTACCACCCGAGAAACCAAAATCCCATTGGTAATTCACCGCACCGGTACAATTTTGCACGGTAGAAGTAAACAACACTTCGAGCGGAGCACAACCTTCGAGGGTACTGGCACCTATATCTACCGTAACCTGTGCTCGCCCTGTAAGCGACAACAACAACAGCAAAACAGCAGTGATTATTACATTTTTCACAGAGTATACCATTTTTTATTTTTTGAAAATTTGGTTTTTTGTTCTAAACAAAAATACTATATTTGACCAACAAAAAAAGCAATTCTGGTGAAAATATTGAGAATATTGGCTTTGTTAATAGGTTGTTGCTTCGGTATAATAAAACTGAGCGCACAGGATATACATTTCAGCCAGTACCAATACAGTCCGCTTACATTAAATCCGGCCCTGGCGGGTAATTTCGACGGCAACTGGCGCTTTTCGAACAATTACCGCAGGCAGTGGAGTACGGTGGGGATTCCTTATCAGACAATTTCGGCAGGTTTCGACAAACCGTTCAGAACAAAAAAGGGATACTGGGGTCTTGGTGCCATGTTTGTTAACGACCGTTCGGGTAGTGCATTTCTGAGTGTGAATAAACTGGGTATTTCGGTAGCCTATCATTTCCAGATTGCCGACGGGCATTATCTTGGCGTTGGAGTTTGCGGAGCCTATGCGGTGCAATCGTTTTCGATTGACGACCTTACTTTTCCGTCGCAGTTTAACGATTTAACAGGGTATTACGACCATACACTTCCGAACAATATGAATCAGTGGGACGAGAATATCGACTATCCCGATATAAGCGCCGGAATACAATACAGGTCGAACGCAGGCAGTAAAAAGCCCTATGGAGGTATAGCCCTCTACCATGTAAACTCACCGAAAGTTAGTTTTATCAGAGAAGATAACAGAATGAACCTGCGTGTAGCAGGACATGCCGGAATTAACATCATGCTCAACGATAAAATGTATGTTGAACCGCGTGTTTTATGCATGTACCAGAAAAAAGCTTCCGATTATGTTGCCGGAGTTGAGGCCGGATATTTTTTTCCTTTAAAAAGCATTGTTGAACAAGCCTATGTGGGAGCCTCGTTCCGTACTGCCTTTACCAGCTACGACGCACTGATCCTCTCGGGTGGAGTAGGGTTGTATCATTTTCTGATTGGAATCAGCTATGATGTCAACGTATCGCACCTGGCCACGGTGAGCAATATGCGGGGTGCTTTCGAACTGACAATTATTTATAAAGATATTACCAAATCGCTTGACCAGATTACACTGCCCTGTGACCGCTATTAATTACAGATATATAGTTGCCTTACTGATTGGATTCCTTTTGTTACCATGGGTTTTGTCAGCACAAACCGATGCACAGCAAATGAAACCCGGTCAGATAAAAAAATATGCAAAGCTGGCAGCCGAATCGGGCGATATATTTACAGCTATCGATTTTTATGAGATTTTTTTGAAGGAAAGGCCGGGTAATATTAAAGCGCTGCACGAATTGGGCAATTTATATTACCGTGAAAAGAACTATGTAAAAGCGGCCGATTGTCTGCGCAAGGCGTTTAAAGGCAACCGCGATAAATACATTTTGGATCAGTATTACTATGCCATGGCCCTTAAAACTATGGGAGAATATCTGGATGCTGAGCAACAATTCCAGATTTTTCAGCGATACCTTAAAAAAGACAAGCTGAAGGACACCTATGGTAAGATGGCTAAGATACATATCGAAAGTTTGAAATTAATACCGGAGCTTCAAAAACCAACACAGAATATTGTAATCACCCACCTCGACTCGGCTGTGAATAAACCCCATATCGAATTTTCGCCCATTCCTACCGAAGATGGAAAACTGATTTATGCTTCGTTGAAACAAGATAAGCTGGAATACTACGATCCGATTACCCAGAAACTACCTGTTCGTAAGTTTTATATGGCCTACGAAAAAAATGGGAAATGGGTAAACCTTGGCGAGTTCGATAAAACGATTAATGGCGAAAACCAGAATACCGGCAATGGAGCTTTCGCAGTAAACGGTAACAAGTTTTACTTTACCCGTTGCGAAAAATCAGAACAGAATAAAGTAATCTGTAAAATTTTTTACAGTGTTAGCCTCCATAACGAATGGCAAGCGCCTATTGAATTGGGCGAGGAAATCAACATGCCCTTCTTTACATCGACAATGCCGGCTGTGGGTGTGTCGAAGCGTAATACCGATATTCTCTATTTTGTTTCCGACAGACCCGATGGGCGCGGTGGTCTCGACATTTGGTTTACGGCGTACAACGACCGTAAGAACGAGTATGAAACCCCCAAAAACTGTGGTAAAAACATCAATACCCTGGGCAACGAGATTACACCTTATTATAATATAGATACCAAAACACTGTACTTCAGTTCTGATTTGCATCCCGGACTGGGTGGTTACGATGTTTTCAAATCGTCGGGTGAAGGCAAGCAATGGACTGCAGCCGAGAACCTTGGTATTGGCATTAATTCCTCATTCGACGACTTATATTATACCCTAACTCCCAACCGACAGAAAGGATATTTTGTTTCGAACCGTAAAGGTACACAATCGATTCGTCACGAGAATTGCTGCGATGATATTTTCGAATTTGTGTATTCCGATTTCATTGTTATCGGGGTAACAGGTCAGGTATTCGGAATTACCGACAGCACATTCTTTAAAAGTATTGAGCACGATTATAAGGAGGATTTGCACCTCAATATCGAAGATGTTAGTCATAACAATGCCATCGAAGTATTGTACAATTACCCTGTTTCGCTGTTTATGAAAGACAAAAACACCGGAAAAGACCTGTTTATTAAAACCGATAGCACCCGAAACGGCAATTACTTCTTCAATCTGGAACAGGGAATTGATTATTACATTACAGTAAAAGACTTTAACCGGGTCGAAAAGCGGATCGATTTCACTACAAAGCCCATTACCAGTTCTGATACCCTGGTACTCGATGCAATTATTGTGAATACCATTCCCAATCAGCCCTTTGTTGTAAACAACATTTATTACGAATTCGGACTGGCCCGATTAACCGATAAAGCCAAAACCACTATCGACAATACGATATACAGTCTGATGACAAAATATCCCCAGATTATTGTAGAAATCAGGTCGCATACCGACAGTGTTGCCAGCGACGAGTTTAATATGAAGCTTTCGCAGGACAGGGCGCAGAGCGTAGTGGATTATCTCATTGAGAAAGGAATTAGTCGGGACCGCCTGGTAGCCACAGGCTTTGGAGAGGCTTTCCCGATAGCCCCCAACACAAACCCTGATGGCACTGACAACCCTGACGGAAGGGCCAAAAACCGCAGAACCGAGTTCAGAATAATTGGTGCTATCGAAGACTATTCCGATATTCTCTACGAGGATTAATTACTCTATCTGCAGGCTTCGCAATACCATTTTCCTAGCATAATAAATCCGGCTTTTCACGGTGCCCATGGGTAATTGGTATCTTTCAGAAATTTCGCTGTATTTATAGCCTGAAATAAAATCGAAAAATGGCTCCCTGAATTTGCTGTCCAACCGGTTGATACATTGCACCACTTCCTTGTACAATAGCTGAGAATCGGGTGAAGGCTCGTAAGTGCAGGTATTGCTTACAATAGGCATCTTGTTGGAAACTGCCTCGGTAAGCACTTTTCGATATTGTACACTCCGACGGCGCTGGTTAATAAACTGGTGTTTCATAATCGTAAACAACCATGCCCGCAGACATGTGTCACTGGCAAGATTTCCTTTATAAGAAATAGCCTTGAGCATAGTGTCCTGGGTCAGGTCTTCGGCATCCTCCACATTTTCGGAAAGTGAAACAGCCCTGTCAATCAGCTGACCTCGTAAGTCAACAAGCTCGTTCTCGAATCCGGGAGTTCTCATGTGCTTACAATTTGTGGTTTCTATATCAAATATACAACGCACTGATTGCTTTCGCAAATAATTTGTGTTTTAAAATATGCGTTGTTCACATTAAACTTATATTGTTATTGTTCTAACATTGTTTTTTGTTTCACAAATATCATTATCTTTGTAACTCAATTATCAGTTATGGGTTCCGCATTGGTGCAGGAAATAATTAGCGAAAAAAAAATCACCGACAAATCGGGACTGCTCATGCTGTTGCAGATATTGCAGGAACGGACAGGTGTGATTCAATATCATGATATTGTTGATATTTCGAAACAACTGGGCATAGCAGAAAGTAAAATATTCGGCATTGCCAGCTTTTACAATTACTTCCGATTTATCCCTAAAGGGAAATTTCACATCGAAATTTGTACGGGCACCTCTTGTTATCTTTGCGACTGCGAGAAGATGACAGCCGAACTTACACGGCTAACCGGTCTCTCCAATGGAGAATTAAGTCGCGACGGACTAGTGTCGATAGAGCATACCGGATGTTTGGGGGGATGTTCGCAAGGTCCGGTTCTAAAAATCAATGATAGTTTTTTTACACATGTTGATGTTGCGAAGCTCCGGAACCTTGTTTCTAAATTACAGTCGGGTGAGATGCCTGAAGAAATGAGCGTTTGAAATGAATACACCGCTCGAAATAAACAAATCGAAAACAGCACCGTCACAGATATTTCTGCAAACGGGCACCTGTAGCATAGTTGCAGGTATAACCAAAACCAGGGATGCATTTATTCAATACATCGAAAGTCATCAGATAGATGCCGACCTGATTGAGACCGGTTGTATGGGCATGTGTTCCAACGATCCGGTTGTCGATATTTTGATTCCCGGAAGAAATAAAATCAGCTTTCGCAGGGTGATGCCATCGGATGTGGCTATTATATGCGACTGTATTTTCAATAATATTTTGCCGGAAAAAACCCACATTCTGGGGCAGTACAAAAGCAACGACCGTTTTCCCTGGGAATTTGTTCCTTATATTGATGAACTCCCGTTTTTTGCGACACAAAAAAGAATACTTCTTTCCGGGATCGAAACAATCAGGCCCGATAGTGCCAGCGATTACGAAAGCCTTGGTGGTTTCACTGCCTTGCTCAAAGCCATCAGAACAATGACACCTGCAGCTGTCTGCAGCGAAATAGCCGAAAGTGGTCTGACCGGGCGCGGCGGCGGTGGATACAGCACTGGCAGTAAACTTCGGACGGTGTTGCAGCAGCATTCTTACAAAAAATATTTGATATGCAATGCCGATGAAAGCGATCCGGGATCATTCTCGGGAAGATTACTCGTAGAAGCAAAACCTTTTTTACTCCTTGAGGGAATCATCATTGCAGCCTATGCATCCGGGGCAAATCAGGCAATTATTTATATCCGCAACAAATACCGCTTATCTATTGATCGTTTGCAGCGTTGCATCCATCAGTTATATGAACTCAAGTGGCTGGGAGATGACATTTTAGACAGCGGAATAAACCTTCGGATCAGTATTTACGAAAGTCCGGGCGCCTTTGTTTGTGGCGAAGAAACAGCCCTGATTGAAAACCTTGAAGGGAACCGGGGGATGCCTCGTACCAAACCGCCTTATCCTGCCATCAGTGGCTTACATGGTATGCCTACCGTGGTAAACAATGTAGAGACACTGTGCAATATTCCTGCAATAATCAGCAATGGAGCCGCATGGTTTCGCAGCATTGGGAATAACAACACTACGGGAACCAAGTTATTTTCTGTTTCAGGTAAAACCGAAATCGGGGGTGTAGTCGAGATCGAAATGGGCAGTACCATCAGACAGGTTATTGATGCATGTGGCGGACCTCAATCGCATTCCGAAATAAAGGCAGTGCATCTGGGTGGACCGTCGGGAGGCTTGGTGCCTGTCGAAGACTTTGGGATTCCCCTAGACTACTATCATTTAGATAAACAAAAACTCTACCTGGGCTCGGGCAGCTTTGCCGTATTAGATCAGGAAAACTGTATTGTGAATACCTGCCGCTATTTTATGGAATTTATCGAGGGCGAAAGTTGTGGGAAATGTATTCCTTGCCGCGAAGGCTCACAGCGTATTACAGAAATCTTTAAAAGAATATCGAACAAACCCAACGATGCTGAGGAATTTGCCACACTACTGCGTTTTAAGGGTGTGATGCAACTGGAACAGATGGCGGAAGTGATGCATGAAACATCATTGTGTGGTTTGGGTCAGCATGCGCCCAATGTGGTTACCACTGCATTAAAACATTTCAGAGAAGAGTTTGAGGAGCATATTTTCGAGCGAAAATGCAGGGCAGGAGTATGTAAAAATCTTAAATCCTACTCGATAGACCACACGGCATGCACCGGGTGTGGTATGTGTGCAAAACGCTGCCCTGCTGATGCAATTGCCGGTAGTTTGCGGCAAACACATTATATTATCAGCGAGCGCTGTATCGGATGCGGGATGTGTATGGAATCGTGTAAGTTTAACGCCGTTATTCTCAAATAAGATGCAAGTCGAAATTACAGTAAACCGTACTAAAATTCAGGCACGCAAAGGCGAAACAATCCTGACGGCATTACAGCGTAACGGAATAAAAATACCAACCCTTTGCAATCTTCCTGAACTTACTCCCACAGGTGCCTGCCGGCTATGTGTGGTAGAGGATGAAGATACCCGGCATTTGATTCCAGCCTGCTCGACTCCGGTACAAACCGGAATGAAAATATTAACCCATTCACCCAAAGTAATCAGAAGTCGCCAGACAATTATCGATTTACTCCTGACGAATCACCCGGACGATTGCCTTTACTGTGATAAAAACCGTCGTTGTGAGTTGCAGTCACTTTCCGAAGAACTTTATATAAGAGAAAGACTTTTTACCGGTGTTAAAAAGAAGGGTAAAACCGACCGTTCGAGTCAGGGCCTGGTATTCGACATGTCGAAGTGTATTTTATGCGGACGCTGTGTAAAGGTATGCTCCGAAATTATAGGCGTTGCTGCCATAGACCATGTGTACCGTGGCAAGCGTTCGGTGGTAGATACCGTATTGGGGAAAGGACTATATTATTCTTCCTGCATTCAATGCGGGCAATGCATCAACATTTGCCCGACAGGTGCCCTGCGCGAAAAATCGGCTATAGAACAAATTGCTGCCAAAATTGGGCAGGAGTCTGTGAAAATATCGGTAATACTTTCGGCATCATCCGTGGCTTCGATAGCAGCCGTATTTGGAATCCGTAAGTTTGAAGAAATGACTGAAATGCTGGTGGCTGCTTTGAAAGACACCGGATTTTCTACAATAGTGACCGATAGCTTCGCATCCGATCTGTACTTTGCTGATGCCACATCCCTGATTTGTGAGCGAATTGTGCAACCCGATTTTAAAATGGTAATTTCCGATTGCCCTGCTGCCATTCAATGGGTGAAGCAAAAACATCCTGAATTTGCCCATTTTTTGGTGCCTTTAAGATCACCACAGCAGATAACCGGTCGCATGTTAAAGCGGGAGACCAATGGTAGTAACAATATAGTGGTAGCCGTAATGCCATGTATAGCACGTAAAACCGAAGCACTTCAACCCAATAACCTGACCCGCGGTTTGCCTGATATTGATTTTGTGGTTACCACACACGAATTACTTCATTTACTCCGTACCCGCGGTGTGACCATGCCATTCCCCAAAAGATGCACCGTCGATAAACCATATAACATATACAGTTCTTGTTCTGTGTTGCACGAATATAATGGTGGTTTCGCTGAGTCTCTGGTCAGGAATCTGTTAAGTACGGAGGGGAAAAATTCTTTCGATAGTAAATATACCGAACTAAGGGTAAACAAACCTGTGAAAACATTCGAAACCAGTATTTCGGGTCGCAACCTGAAGCTTGTTTCTCTTAATGGCATGCAGGCAATCAATGAGTATTTTTTGAAATATGTAACCGACAACAGTGTACATATAATCGAAATTTCGTCGTGCGTTGGAGGCTGTATCAACGGCAGCAGCCAGCTCGATAGTGAAGCAAGTATTTCGGGCAAGGTGTTACTCGATTTCGAAAGTTCAGGTTTACTGCGTAATTCGGTGCAGAATGCCATAGTGAAAGGTATGAGTTCCGACAATGTGGTTAAGCCGATTACACGCTACGAATCAAATTCTGAATTGTGATGGATCCAAAAAAAATAATATATACGGTCGAAGACCGATGTGAGGTTTGCTACAGTTGTGTGCGTGTTTGTCCAGCCAAGGCAATCAGTATTAAAAACGGTCAGGCTCAAGTGATACACGAACGCTGTATTGCCTGTGGAAATTGTGTGAAAGTGTGTACCCGGGAAGCCAAGAGATTCAGGGATTCAGCTGATGAACTGATTGAGATGCTCGGTGCGGGAGAATCAATAATTGCCTGTATCGCTCCCAGTTTCCCAGCCGAATTCAGAGAAGTTGCCGATTACAGATATGTTGTAGGTATGTTCCGTTCACTGGGATTCAGCAAGGTTGTTGAAGTTGCTTTTGGTGCCGATCTGGTAGCCAGGGAATATATTAAACTGCTTAATGACCCCGACGGTAAAAAATTCATTTCTTCCGATTGTCCGGCAGTAGTAAACTATATTACCAAATATCACCCGCATCTTACCGAGAATCTGGCACCCATAGTATCGCCGGTGATGGCACTTGCCCGTGTTTTAAAAAAGGAATATGGTACAAAATATAAACTTGCTTTAATCAGTCCCTGTATTGCAAAGAAATCGGAATCCAACGAAATTGATGTTGTTCTCACATTTAAAGAGATTCGCGAAGTATTCCGGATGAAAGGTATTGAGTACCAGCACTGTGAGCCTACGGAGTTTGATCCGCCGTTAAGTGGCCGTGGTGCCATTTTCCCTGTTTCGAGGGGCATCATTCAAACCATCAATGTTTCCGAAGATTATGTCGATGGGAATGTGGTGGTTGCCGATGGAAGGTTAAGTTTTAAAGAAGCCATCAATGAGTTCGACAATGGCCTGATTGCCGACCAGCATCTCGAGCTGCTTTGCTGCGAAGGTTGCATCATGGGGCCCGGAATGTCATCGCAGGGAAAGCCTTATCAAAGCCGGGCTTACGTAACCCGCTATGTAAAAGGCAAATTAAAAAACATCGACCGTAAGTATTGGAAAAGTCAGGTAAATAAGTACAAAACGCTCAATCTTCAACGCGAGTTTACTCCCGACGACTGCCGTGTAGTGTATCCTTCGCCCGATGAAATTATGAGCATTTGGAACTCGATGGGCAAAACCGAAGCCATCGACCGTCTCGATTGTCAGGCCTGTGGTTACGAATCGTGCAAAGAGCATGCCGTAGCCGTATTGCGAGGACTGGCCGAAATCGACATGTGTTTACCTTATATGATAAAAAAACTTCACCAATCGATTGGTGAACTGAATTTAAAAAATCAAACCCTGGCTTCGGTGCAACAGGCATTAAAGCAAAGCGAAAAACTGGCCCATCTGGGGCAGTTGTCGGCAGGTATTGCCCATGAACTTAACAACCCGCTGGGTGTGGTAATTATGTACAGTAACATTCTTATTGACGAAGCAAAACCCGATGACCCACAGGTCGAAGACCTTAAAATGATTGCCGATCAGGCCTTACGCTGTAAAAACATTGTGGGCGGATTATTGAATTTTGCACGTAAGAACAAATTGAAAGTCGATAATATCAATATAAGTTCATTAATCAATCGTTCACTGAAATCATTGGTAATACCGGATAATATTAAGGTACATACTGCTTTTCAGCTCAAAAACGATCAGGCGGGTCTCGATGAAGAACAAATGATACAGGCATTAACAAATATTATTAAGAACGCTATTGAAGCCATGCCCGATGGGGGAAGCCTTAATGTCACGGTAAGCGACCGAAATGATATCATTAAAATTGATATTGCAGATACCGGAACAGGCATTGAACAGGAGCACATGGATAAAATATTTACGCCGTTTTTTACCACCAAAGGACTTGGAAAAGGAACCGGACTGGGTATGCCTACCACTTACGGTATCATTAAAATGCATAATGGGAAAATACACATCGAAACCAATGCAGATGCTGAAAGAGGTAATACCGGAACCACTTTTAGTATCGAAATTCCACGCTATAATAACCAAGTAAGTTGATATGAAAACCCACACGATTCTCATTGCCGACGATGACTACGATTACCTTTATCAGATGTGTTATCACATAGAAGATGCAGGTTTTACTGTAATTAAGGCCAATAGTCAGGCAGAAGCAGAAGCCGTAATTGGTGAGCTAAAACCCGACCTTGCCCTTTTCGACTTAATGATGGAAAACCATGATAGCGGTTTTGTACTTGCCTATAAGATGAAAAAAACATATCCCGATGTGCCGGTAATTATTGCTACGGCTGTTGCCGGTGAGACCGGACTGAATTTCGGGAACGGAAATCAGGGAGGCTGGGTTAAAGCCGACAAATACCTTGAAAAAGGAACCAGTCCACAGGTAATCATCGAAATTATTAAACAAATGCTCGGAATATAATATGGAAAACCTGAAAATTCTTGTTGTTGACGACGAACCCGGCATTCGCATGGGTGTACACAGGGTACTCGATAAATTTGTGGTTGACTATCCCTTTATGGACGACTCCATAGGTTTTGATGTTGACGATGCCTCAACCGGTGAAGAAGCGCTCGAAAAATTGAACGCTGTTACTTACGACATAGTCTATCTCGACAATAAATTGCCGGGAATTCAGGGAATCGAAGTGCTCGAACATCTCAACAAGGCAAATCCTGCCACCAAGGTTATCATGATTACATCGTATGCCTCACTTGAGCTGGCTGTGCAGGCTACCAAAATGGGAGCCCATGATTTTGTTCCAAAACCCTTCACACCACAGGATCTGCGCTCTTCTGCCGAGAATGTGACCAAACAGATATTCCTGAAAAGAATGATGCAGAAAATGTATAAGGAAGGGAAACAAATCCGTTTCCAATTCTTGTCATTGTTGTCGCACGAATTGAAAGCCCCTTTGAATGCCATTGAGGGATATCTGAAAATAATGATTGAACAGAAAGAAGGTAAAGACATAGCCTCTTACGACAAAATGATCAGGCGTTCGCTTGACCGTGTTAAAGATATGCGCTCGCTTATTTTTGATCTGCTCGACCTTACAAAGATTGAATCAGGTGAACTGGCAAAGAAAACCGAAGATCTCAATCTTTGTGAAGTATTGAAAAACTCGCTTTCGTCGATTCAACCCATGGCAATACAAAAGGACATTACACTGGGTTGCAACCTGAGCTACCCGGTTATTTACAAAGCCGACCCGCGTGATATGGAAATCGTCTTCAACAACCTGTTGTCGAATGCAGTAAAATACAATCGCCAGAATGGCTCAATTTCGTGCGCCGTATCCGACACAAGTACGCAAATTGAAGTCAGTATTTCCGACACGGGTATTGGTATGACACCCGAAGAAATCGACAGAGTTTTCGGGGAATTTGTCAGAATTAAAAACGAAAACACACGCAATATTCCGGGAAGTGGCCTGGGATTGGCTATTGTTAAAAAAATTCTTGACAGTTATAACGCCTCCATCAGGGTGCAAAGCACTCCGGGCGAAGGCTCTGTATTTACAGTTACATTTAACAAATAATAACTATGTTACCTGAAAAAACCACCGAACGTTTGAGCCAGTATCGCCGTCTGCTTCAGAACCTGTCGGACGAGGGGAAGGAATATATTTTTTCGCACGAAATTGCATTGATGTTGCACCTGACTCCCGTTCAGGTCCGTCGCGACATTATGCTTATCGGATATAACGGTTCACAACGAAAAGGCTATATCATTCACGATCTGATTCAAAAACTCAGTCAGGTACTTGACTCGGAACAGTGTCAAAATGCTGCCGTTTTTGGGGTGGGTAATCTGGGCAAGGCGATTACCAGCTATTTCAATGGCAAAGGTCATAATATTAATATTGTGGCTGCTTTCGACAGTGACCCGCAAAAAACCGACAGAATTATCTCGGGCGTTTGGTGTTACGATATTAAGCAAATAAAAGAGATTGTTAGCGAGAATAATATTTCGCTGGCCATTCTTACTCTGCCACCCCAATATGCCCAGGACATTACCGATAAGCTGGTTTATGCGGGAATTCGCGGAATACTCAATTTTACCAGTGTTCCACTAAGGGTGTCGCCCGATGTATATGTCGAAAATTACGACATGGTTACATCGCTCGAAAAACTGGCATACTATGTTAAAGAAATAAATCGTTAAGATATAGCATGAAAGTACATTATAACTTCGATGATTTTGGAACAATCAAAAATCCAGTCGTTACCACGGGTTCTTTTGATGGCGTTCATACCGGGCACCGCGTGATAATTCAGCGCATTAATTTTTTGGCAAAAGCCATCGATGGCGAATCTGTTCTCATTACATTTTACCCGCATCCACGTAAAATATTGTTTCCGAACGAGACTCAGGGCTTGTTCATGATTAACACACCGGACGAAAAAGAATACTTATTGTCGAATACAGGTCTAGATCACTTGTTTATTATCAACTTTACCATTGAGTTTTCGAAAACCCCATCCGAAGTTTTTGTCAAGGATATATTACTCGCAAAACTGGGTGCAAAAATTATCGTGGTTGGGTTTAATCACCATTTCGGACATAATCGTCAGGGCGATTACCAGTACTTGTATCAACTAAGCAAGGTGGCAAACTTCAGGGTTGAAGAAATTCCGCAACAGGATATCGAAAACGAAGCTGTAAGTTCAACCCGTATCCGTAAAGCCATACTCGAAGGGAAAATTGGCAGGGCCAACGCCTATCTGAATCATCCGTTTTTCTTCATTACGCAACACCTGAAAGCGAGGAAAGCAGTGTTCGAAAATTTTTTACAATATACTGTTACCGATTTATTGCCGGAAAAAATTCTTCCTCCCTCTGGTAGGTATGCGGGTAAACTATTAAATGTCAATGGAATAACATATATTTTGTGTGATATTTTTGCTAACAGGTTATACTTTTACCTGAATGGTGATTTTGCTGATTCCGACATGAATAAGGGCATTATAGAACTGCATATGCAAATAAGAACATTTACTGATGAAGAAGATTTAAACATTTACGATAGCTTTATGCCGGATGTTGTGTTTTTATCGGAATTGATTTATTAATATTGAGGTCTAATTTAAAAAAAAGCGAAGTATGAAAGTTGTTATGATAGGTACCGGTTATGTGGGTTTGGTTTCGGGAACCTGCTTTGCCGAGATGGGTGTACATACTGTTTGTGTTGACATTGATACAGTGAAAATCGAGAACCTGAAAAAAGGCATTATCCCCATTTGGGAGCCCGGTCTCGAAGATATGTTAAAACGTAATTTTGAGAGTGGCAGACTGAGCTTCTCGACAAGTATTGCCGAAAGCATCAGCGGGGCTGACGCCTGTTTCATTGCTGTGGGAACTCCTCCTGACGAAGATGGCAGCGCTGATCTTCAATACGTTCTGGCTGTCGCCCGCGAAATTGGGAAAAACATTTCCGACTATCTGGTGGTAGTAACCAAAAGTACAGTTCCTATCGGAACATCCGAAAAAGTAAGAACCGCTGTTCAGGAGGAGATAAGCCTGCGGGGTTTAAGCATTAGTTTCGATGTGGCCAGTAATCCTGAATTTCTGAAGGAAGGCGATGCCATCGATGATTGTATGCACCCCGACAGAATTGTTATCGGTACCGATTCCGAAAGGGCACAGGAATTGCTGAACCGTCTTTACAAACCTTTTGTTTTGAATGGCCACCCCATCATTTTCATGGATATTCCCTCGGCTGAGATAACCAAATATACGGCCAATGCCATGTTGGCTACGAAAATCAGTTTCATGAATGATATTGCCAACTTCTGTGAACTGGTGGGTGCTGATATTAACGCTGTGAGAAAAGGAATCGGCAGCGACAGACGAATAGGACAGTACTTTATTTATGCCGGAACGGGTTATGGGGGTTCCTGTTTCCCAAAAGATGTAAAAGCAATCATTAAAACAGCTGATAGCAAAGGTTATTCGCTCGAAATTCTCAAAGCGGTGGAGGATGTTAACGACCGGCAGAAATCGAGATTGTACCAAAAAGCCATGCAATACTTTGGGAATAATCTGCAGGGAAAGAAAATTGCGCTCTGGGGACTTTCGTTCAAACCCAACACCGACGATATGCGTGAAGCTCCGGCGCTGGTTCTGATACAACTTCTGGTGAAAGCCGGATGCAAGGTAGTCGCTTACGACCCCGTAGCCATCGAAGAAACCAAACGTAGAATTGGCAACATTATAGAGTATGTCGAAAATCCATACGATGCAATTGTTGATGCTGATGCTCTTTTCTTAGTTACCGAATGGACGGAATTCAGGGTGCTGAACTACGAAAAAATGAAAACAATGCGTCATAAAATTATTTTTGACGGCAGAAACATATACGACCCCAAAGAATTGCATGCCCATGGGTTTGAATACTTTGGAATCGGACGAAAATAACATCCTTACATGGAAAAAACAGTAGAAATAACCATTTGCCTTGGCAGCTCATGCTTTAGTCGCGGTAACAAAGAAATGGTGAGTGTGATTCAGGACTATCTCGAGGAACACAAACTCAAGGAACAGGTCAAATTTAAAGGTGGCCACTGCTTTGGTAATTGCAGCAATGGACCGGTAATAAAAATAAATGGTCAGCCCTATTATGGGGTTTCCAAAATCGGTATTACCGATATTCTGAACCAGGCGTTTAACCTCGAATAAACCAACGGCAAATGGAATTGATACAATTCGACAAATCGAAATGCACCCTCTGCTATGCTTGCGTGAGAGCCTGTCCTGTGCGGGCCATTCATGTAAACAACGAAAATAACGGGGTTTCGATTATTCACGACCGGTGCATTGGTTGCGGCAATTGCTACACCAATTGTGCCTCGAAGGCAATTTTGTATTACGGTAGTATAAACGAAACACAAGCTTTACTAGCAAAATACACCTGCATGGCCATTGTTGATCCTTGTATTGCCGCCGAATTTCCTGATGTCACCGACTACCGGAATTTTGTGGGGATGATTAAAGCCATTGGGTTCCGCTATGTTTGTGAAATTTCGTATGGCGCAGGATTGGTTGCCGATGAGTATAAAACCCATTTCGAGAATTTTCGCGGGAAATATCATATCACCTCGGCATGCACACCTGTGGTTGAATATGTAAGAAAATATCAGCCCGGGTTAATAGACAGCCTGATTCCTGTATTAACCCCCATGCTCGCAACTGCTAAAGCATGTCGTGCCATTTATGGCAACGATATTAGAATAATTGCTATCACTCCCTGCATCGGGCAAAAACTGGAAGCGCACGAGTTCAATGGTTTAGTACATTCTGTGCTTACTTTTGAGGAATTACGTGAGTTGTTTTCACAAAAAGATATTGCCGAAAACTCGGTTGAATTTTCGGAGTTCGACCCGCCCTATGGAGGAAAAGGTTCACTTTTTCCTATCAGTACCGGTCTGCTGGAGGCAGGCAATATTGCCACCGAGGCGGGAGTCAATCGTATTATAACCCGTGACGGTCCCGATGAGTTTCGTGACAATATTGACGACTTCTCGCGTATAGCAGCCGTAAAGCACCATTTGAATGCTTACTTCTGCAAAGGCTGTTGTACCGGTCCATGTACTTCGGCCAAACGATCGTATCTGCAAAACCACAGCCTGGTAGTCGATTTTACAATGAAGCGGGTGGCATTTTGTAACGAAAACCAACCCGATACACTGGCGAATATTCAGCTGAACCGTAGCTTTACTGCTGACGACCAGCGCTTGCCAATGCCCGATCCGGCCCGGGTTCAGGAGATACTCAAAATGTTGGGGCGTGATATGAACGACAACCACGGTTGCCAGTCGTGCGGATATAAAAGCTGTACAGAGTTTGCTGTTCATGTGGCTAAAGGCCTTGCCAAGCCTGAACTCTGCGTTACCTATACCCTCCGCAACAGCCAGGAGTTCATAAAACAGCTTACCATCACCAATAAAAAACTTGCCGAAACCCAAAAAGCGCTCGAAATTTCGGAACGCAAACTCAGGCAGGATCATAGTGTGGTAAAAGAAACCATGAACTTACTGGAAGCCATTATGCAAAAACTGCCTTCTGGGGTTGTGCTGGCCGACAAAAACCTGAAAATCATTCAGTCGAACGAAAAATTCATTCAGATTATTGGCCGCGAAGCCGAAGAAATCAACGAGATTGTACCCGGGCTTACAGGTGCCGACCTAAAAACGATATTACCTCAGTCGGTATATACCCTTTTTGGTTATGTGCTGGGCAACAATCAGCCGGTCGAAAACAAAGATATCAGCTACGATGATAAACTCCTTAATGTATCGGTGTTTCCGATAAAAAAAGGTGAAATTGCCGGAGCAATATTCCGCGACCTGTATCAGCCCGAGGTTCGCCGCGAAGAAGTGATTAACCGGGTAAACGAAGTCATTGAGAAAAACCTGCAGATGGTTCAGCAAATTGGCTTCCTGCTTGGAGAAGGTGCTTCCGAAACAGAACGCATGCTCAACAGTATTATAGAATCGTATCAAAAAAGCAACCGGCAGCCATAAACCATGCACAACGACTTTTTCATAGAAATTGATGCCCGACAGATAAACCATCAGGGTCAAAAAATCTGCGGAGATGTGTTCATGAAGCGTCGTATCAAAGAGGAGAACCGTTTTATTGTGGTGTTGAGCGATGGCATGGGACATGGTGTAAAAGCCAATATCCTTGCAAGCCTTACGGCAACCATGGCCATGAATTTTACCATTGAGCACCGCGATCCGGGACGAATTGCCGAAATCATCATGAAAACCCTGCCGGTGTGTAAGGAACGGAAAATTGCCTATGCCACCTTTACCATAATTGATGTTACTACGCACGATAAGGTTCAGATTATTGAGTACGACAACCCGCATGTTATGGCTTTTCGTGACGGAAAGCCCATGCAGCTCGACTGGCACGAAATTGAATTATCGAAATACGCCCAACACGACAAAAAGCTGTTCACTACAGGTTTTTATCCTCACCTGGGCGACAGGCTTATTCTGGTTTCCGATGGGGTAGCCCAGTCGGGCATGGGTTCCGAAACATTCCCATTTGGCTGGGGTGTCGATAAAATTACGAACTATGTAGCTGGGCTGATTGAGGCCGATCACAATATTTCGGCAGCCCGTTTGTCCGAAAAAATTGTCAACCGCTCAGTACTGAACGATGGCTATAAATCGAAAGACGATACCAGCTGTGCTTCGCTCTACTTCAGAGAACCCCGGAAATTGCTGCTGGTGACCGGTCCACCCTTCGAAGCCTCCTATGATGCGCGTTTGGCGACCATAATCAGAGAACACAGCGGAAAAAAAGTGGTTTGCGGGGGTACCACCACCGATATCGTTTCGCGTGAACTGGGGGTGGAGGTTACCGACAGCCTCGACTTTTACGACAAGGAGCTTCCTCCGGTAGCTTATATGCCGGGTATCGACCTTGTTACCGAAGGTATACTCACCCTGAATAAGGTAAACCGCCTGTTACGTGATTTCGACAGCGACTACCTGACGGGCAAAGGTCCTGCCGACCAGATTGTAAAAATGTTTCACGAAAGCGACCGTATCGATTTCGTGGTGGGTACCAAGGTTAACGAAGCCCATCAGGATCCAAATGTTCCCGTGGACCTCGAAATACGGCGTACCATCATAAACCGTATCGCACGTTTACTCGACGAAAAATTTCTGAAAGAAGTAAGCATCTCTTATTTGTAAGTAGTTTTGCTTTTTTGCTGAAGATTTACCAACCGGGAATACCAAAGCGTATTCTATTTTGAAAGTCATTCACGAAATACCCCGACTCCGCTGCGATAACCTGTAAAAGTGGTCGCCGGGCGGAGGCGGGGTGTCCAAACAATATTCAATCAGAATTTATTTTGGCAAGGTGCAACCACACCTGTCCAATCAATTCCCGTTTATCAGATTTCCGCTACCGCCACCTCCTGAGTTTATGCTAGGATTTCCCCGGTAAATAACATCACCACTGCCATCAATTTCGACCAACAGGTTCTCGGTTGCCCACACTTCAGCATTTCCGCTACCATCGATAAAGACACTGGTGGTTTCGGTTTCGAGGTTGAAACCATAGAAGTCGCCCGATCCATCGATATGCAGAATATTTGAGGCTGACCAACCACTTGCAAAAACATCACCGCTTCCATTGATACGGAACGAAGAATTGGCAAGTTCAGTTTCGAGGTGCATATTGCCGCTGCCGTCGATAGTGGCACTCAGGCTTTGGCCCTTTCCTTCAAGGTTCAAATCACCGCTACCGTCGATTTCGAGTGTAATGTTATCGGCTTCGAGCCACTGGAATCCAACATTACCCGATCCGTTGATGTCGATTTCAAGGCTGCTTATTGTGTCGAAAACTCCATTAGTAGTCAGGTCGCCACTACCGTCAATTTTAACATAATTTACCTCGTCAGTATAAATGTAAACAGTTACCGGAAGAGTGGGTCTCACATTGTAGCCGTGCATGAACTCAACAGTGCATATGCCATTGCTGACTTCGGTACTAACCAGATTGATGATATTTTCCTGTGCTTCAACAAGAATTTTAGCTGAGTCGCTTTTAACAAGTACTACATCAATCATGTCGTTAATCTCAACTCCGTTAATTCCACGACTGTCTCTTTCAATACTGGTAAGTTGCCCAACGCCCCTTACGTAATCGTGCGGGAAATAGCACGACGATAACCCTCCAAGCAGTGCAGCAATGGCTGCAATTAATGCGAATCGTTTCATATTTATAATTATTTTATATTAGAATTTACCAATTTTAAGACTTACACCTGCATTAAAACCGTTCATCAGATTGTTGTTCCCGATAATCTGTCCGGCACCACCGGAATACTCAAGATAAATATTCGAAGTATAGCGATAACTGGCATGCACTGCAAGTCTGAAGAAGCGTGTCATATTGAATTGCAGCTCAAGTCCCGGCTGAACGTAAAAATATGCATAATAGCTTTCGGGATAATAATCGTAGTTTTCGGCAAAATAGTAGTAATTGCCCATATAGCCTACGCCTCCTGCGCCAATGCTGACAGGTACCGAAAGGTTGATGGCTTTCTGGGGAAATATATTGGCTGCAAACAGTAAACCACCATAAGCACCCGAATACAGGTAATACGAGTTGTTTAAACTGGCATCGGGACGGGGTTCCGAAACAAAAGCATTAACATCAAGACCGACCTCAAACATGTGGTCAACAACCCAGGCTGTCCGGATGCCCCCGATGAAGGCATTACGGCCTGCTATCTGAGTGTAGTACAGGTTCGCCCCTAAATAAGCACCATGCGAGGTAATACCATCAGAATCAAAAAGGGTTTGAATTTCGGAACCCTGTCGACTGTGCTTTAATGAGTCATTTTGTGAAAAGGCTGTCCCGACAAGGGTTGCCATACAGATTACAAGAAATAGTTTTTTCATACGTTTTTATTTTTTTACAATCTTATGACAGATACATCTCATTATACCCCTATTCATTAAAAAAAAAAATCTTAAAATCTTACCCCAATAGTGAAACCCTGCCAAATACTATATTGTGTTGGTTTACCTTCGGAAGTGTAATATGCGTAATCAGGTTTCATGTCCGTTAAAAATTCGTTGGTGTATGGATTTTTCCACCTGCTGGCCGAAAGATTCAACGATGTTCCGGCAAAGAGTATAAAGCTATTTGCCAGATTTAATCCGATTTGTGGCTTCAACGATAACCATAAATTGAGGTCTTTAACAAAACTATTGTGCTCAAACACGTGGCTGCAGGTTAAGTCGCAGTTCAGCATCCATTTTTTTCCCATTGAGGTGGATGTTCCCAGTCCATAGCCAATAAATAAACGTAAATCGGACCTATCGGGGCTGATTCCGGTATTGATTATATTGTAGAATTTTGGTAATCCGCTTTTAAAACAGAACACGATATTGTTGAGATCGTTGTAGCTGAATTCAATTGAACGGTATCCGTTTTTGACAACAGTAAAAAAGCCGGCTGCAAAACCACTGTTCACTTCGGAAACATTAATAAAACCAATCTGGCCACCCCGGCATGAATCGCTTATATTAATAAGCCCAAGTTGAAGACCGTGATTTACGTTGCATCGATTATATAAAGCCGGACACTGCAGCAATTGTAAATTGTTGGCTACATTAAAGATAAATGCGGTTTGCAATATCGGGTTCCCGTAACAATCGCGATTTCCCACAGCAGCTATTTGCAATCCATTCGATTCATCAGCGACATTATAAATTGCTGAAACCTGCAATTTCCCGTTTATTCCGTCGGCAATATTTACTACCGGCGAAATCTGCGAACCCACATAACGACCACGACTCAGCGAGCTTACTCCCGAAAATTGTAATCCGTTAAGCGAGTCTGTCGACAAGTTACTCACCAGTGAGAACTGCACACCATTCCCAATTCCTGTAAGTGTGTTATGAATCAGTGCCAGTTGCATGCCGTTTAAATCGTTACGGCAATAGTTTGTTAAACCTGCTGCTTGTAAGCCCGTTACATGATTGAAAACCAGATTTGCCCCGGGACTGATCTGTGTACCGCTAACGCTGCCGTTTACAATATTTAGTAGTCCGCCAAACTGAAATCCGAGCATATTGCGGCGTACAATATTCAAAAGCAACCCGATTTCAACACCCGAAACGGCTCCAACATAGCCACCGGGAATATTTAATGAAGTTGAATACTTCATGTTGCGGCTGTGCCATAAATCGCTGCCTATAAAGGGCAGTACCGACAACTGAAACTCTTTTTTTTCAAGGTCATGATATTCAATGGTATCGCTGACAGGCCTGATTTTAAAAGCATCGGAGAACCCAACTGCAGCAACGCTGTCATGGTCGTAAGGCGTTGGCTCAAGCATTGGCACCTTTATAATCACGTCGGGTGTTCTTGTCAGTGGCTGCATTTCGAGAATAAATCCCGGAGTCGGTTTTTCAAGTTTCAGTAGGGTATCGTAATAACCATTGGCTGTAACTTCGATGTAACATGGGTATTCATTACAAATTACGGTAAAATTACCGGCGCGGTCGCTGCGCCATCTACTTCGTTGCTGGTTCGAAACGCGGGCATTGGAAATCCCGCTGCGTGTTCTCGAATTAATTACCTTACCACTCATTGATTGCTTTTGTTGGCTTACTTTCTTCAGAATAATGTGGGTTCCCGATTCCAACATCTGAATATTGTTGCCGCATAGAGTGGTAATAATTTTCCGTATGGTTTGTTGTTCTGCGTATATACTGACAATAGAATCCTGATTAATAGCATCGTTCCCATAAGAAAAACTGAAGTTTCCGAGTCGTTCAATTTCTGTTAAGGCTTTATGCAGGCTGATATTCCGGAATTCAACCGTGATTTTTTTATCCAGAATATGACTCTGCCCAATAACTATTTCACTCTGAGCAAGCATCAGGAGCAAAAGTACCAAATGCAGGAACAGGGTTTTATTCGGCATATAGCATGAATTGTTGTCCCTGTTTTTCAACCCGCAGACCAAGGGTTAAAGCAATAACATTCAAGACTTTATCGGCTTGTTCGTTTGTGAATGAGGAGGTAAGTCTCATTTGCCTGATGCTACTGTCGGCTATTCCGATTTGACATCCGTACGCTTTTTCGATAGCCGAAATAACATCGGGCAGGGGAGTGTTATAAAACGAAAGTCTGTTTTCGACCCAGAACACTTCGTTTCCACTTCCTGCGGTTTTAATAATTTCGTTGCTGTCAGCCTTGCACAAGGCTTTCTCACCCTTGTGAAGGCTTACACTGTTTTCGTCTTTATTTTGTTTCACCATAACAGAACCTTCTTCTACCCATACCATTACATCACCACCGGGTTGGTTGCTGACTAAAAATCGGGTTCCCGTTACCCGGATTTCGGTGGATGCGGTTTTTACAATAAATGGTTTTTGCTTGTCTGATGACACCTCGAAAAAAGCCTCTCCGTTCAAACTGACTTCACGGGTATTTTGACTGCCAAAATTCGCAGCATATTTAATTTCGGAGTTTTTATTCAGTGTAATCTTACTTCCATCACCCAGTTGTGTATGGCCAATACTATCGGTAGCGGTAAAACTCAGCCACTGGGTTTCGACCCCCGATTTTTTACCAAGCATAGTAACAATACCCACTGATACAATTATCAGACAGGTAACGGCTGCGGCATACAACAGGAGTTTGTAAGAAAATCGTGATCTACTATTGTTTGCTGAAATCTTATGTCTCGTTTTAATAAGGGCTGCCTCAGTATCGAAGGATTCTGTCCCCGAATGAGTCTTATAAATCAAAAGAAACTGCCTGTATAAACGGGAAAATCCAACATCATTGGCCAGACGTTGTTTTACCTCTTCAACCTGTTCTGCCGTAAGTTTGTCGGCAATAAAGGCAGCCAGTAAATCGTAATCGTATGTGTTTGGTTCCTGCATTTTATACTCTGACAGCTAAATTCATAAATACCCCTATTTGAATACCTCAAATAAATTAATCCCCATAATTATTATAATCGGCAAATAGTCCTTCAATTCTTCCCTGAGATGTTTCAGCGCGTGGCCCATTTGGTTTTCGACTGTTTTAACCGAAATATTTAGTTTATCGGCTATTTCCTGATAGCTCAATCCCTGATTCCTGCTTAATTGAAACACCTGGCGGCGCCCTTCGCTGAGCGAGTTAATGGCGAATTGTATTCTTTCCTGCAATTCAGCAACCAAAAGTGGGTTAACATCGTGCAATTCCGATTGACTATATTGCACTTCTCCGGCATATTTCTGTTGCACTTTTCGATGTTCGAATAAATTAAACACTGCATTTCGGGTCGCTGTAAACAGGTAGGACTTTATCGAAATTGTAATGTCTGTCTGATTACGTTGTGTCCAAAATCTGGCAAACAGGTCCTGAACAATTTCTTCTGCGTCTTCGGCGGTGCAACCCAACATACATGCATACCGGCACAATCTTGCATAGTAAGCCCTGAAAAGCTGATCGAAAGCAGCTTCAGCCCCATTTTTCAATTGTTCCATTAACAAACAGTCTTCCACCAAGAAGCGATTTATTGGCGTAAAATTACATTATTTACATTAAGAAATTGATTCCGTTGAAATAAGATTTTCGAAATGAATTAAACCTGCCTGATTCCGGTATGTGAATTATTTGCGGGGCTCTTCATCCAAGCCGTTCAGGTGATCCTCAAGAATTTGAAACAGGGTTTCGGAGCGAAGCGGTTTGCAGATATAATCGTCGAAGCCCAGACGCATGTATTTCGACCGGTCGGTGGGAAGTGCGTGCGCGGTTTGAGCAATAACCGATGCATTCGATTTCATCTCCTTCAGCTTATTCAAGGTATACATGCCATCGCCGTTAGGCATCTGAATGTCAAGCATAATCAAATCAATATCCGGGTTTTTCCGGCAAATCGAAAGTACTTCGTTCCCGCTGCGGGCTTCAACAATATTAACCCCCGTAACCTGCAGCAATGCCCGGTAGTAAAACAAAACATCATCAACATCGTCGGCTACTAAAATCGTCTTGCCTTTAAATAGGTTCTTGTATTTGTTTAGTTGCATCATCCTTCACTTAACTTGAATCATTTCTAGAATAGGTAACCCGTCCTCACAAATTTAGATATTAATTCTTACTAAAAAAGTCAAGCTTTCCTTTTTGTTTCCATAAAATAATAAAATTAACAGTTCATTAAAATTACCAATTTTATGAAAAAGATGTAGTTTTTTGAAAATCATTACATTATATTCGCACATGGCTTGAACCAAAGTGAAAAAAAATTGTTTGACAAAAAACTTAGTATGCCACACGATAAACTATTGTCCGGAAGTGTAAGTGCGATTTGGTTTGATGAATATTATAAGCAATTCTGCGAAGACCCGGAAAGCCTGAGCAGCGACTGGCGCAATTTTTTTGCAGGTTTCGAATATGCAACCGAAAGCACTGCAATGGATGGTGGCTCCCATTGGGTTTCCAAAGAGTTTAAAGTAGCGCATCTGATTGACGATTACCGGAAGCGCGGTCATTTGTTTACACAAACCAATCCGGTGCGTACCCCCCGAAAATTTTCTCCAACGCTTGATTTTGTAAATTACGGCCTGAGCAACGAAGACCTCGATCAGGAGTTCGAAGCGGGTATGCTCATTGGTTTGGGAAAATCCAGCCTGAGAAACATAATTCAAAAACTACAAAAGACCTATTGCAGCAACATTGGGGTTGAGTATATGTATATCCGCAATCCCGAGGTTGTCGAGTGGCTGACCACTTATATGGAAACTGCTTCGAATACCCCTGATTTTAGTGTTAGCGTTAAGACCGATATTTATAAGGCTATCGAAAAAGCAGTTGATTTTGAACAGTTTATACATCGGCGTTTCCCTGGGCAAAAACGCTTTTCGCTCGAAGGTGCAGAAGCATTGGTACCCGGCTTGCAGTTTCTTATCGATGAGGCTGTATTGCTGGGCGTGGAAGAAATAGATTTTGGTATGGCCCATCGTGGCAGACTCAATGTGCTAACGAATATTATGCAGAAACCCTATGAAAATGTTTTCAGGGAGTTTCTTGCAAAAGAATACAGCGAAAACGATTTTCTTGGTGATGTGAAATATCACCTGGGATACCAGAGCTGCGTCACGGTACAGCAGAAGAATATCGAGCTGAACCTGCTGCCCAACCCTTCGCATCTCGAGGCGGTAGGAGGGGTTTTGCAGGGTTTTGCCCGCGGTAATGCCGACCGTAAGTTTGGCAGCGATTTCAACAAAGTATTGCCGGTGCTGATTCATGGTGATGCAGCAGTTGCTGCTCAGGGGGTGGTGTACGAAGTAATTCAGATGTCGCAACTCGACGGTTATAAAACCGGCGGTACCATCCACTTTGTAATAAACAATCAGATTGGATTTACAACCAACTACCTCGATGCCCGATCGAGTATTTACAGTACGGATATTGGAAAGGTTACCCGATCTCCGATTTTCCATGTAAACAGCGACGATCCGGAAGCACTGGTGTATGTGGTGCAGATGGCGGTTCGCTATCGTCAGCGGTTTCACACCGATGTTTTTATCGATGTGCTGGGGTATCGTAAATATGGACACAACGAAGGCGACGAGCCCCGTTTTACTCAGCCGGAACTTTATGATGCCATTGCAGCACATCCCAATGTAAAGAAAATATACGCTGCTCAATTGGTTGCCGAAAATGCATTCAGTCAGGCTGATATCATTCAATCAGAAAAAGTGGTTGTCGATACCCTAGACGCCGCTTTTACATTGGCAGGAAGTCAAAACAGGGTCGATTTTTTTAAATTCAATCGTGATAACCAGCCAGTTGACAATGCCCTGAAAGCCGATACGACGCGTATAAAAGAATTGGCACAACAGATTTTCTCCTTGCCAGCCGATGGTGGTTTTATTCCCAAAGCATATAAAATAGCCGAAGCGCGCCTGCAACGTGCAGCTGATGATAAACTCGACTGGTCGATGTGCGAAATGCTGGCTTATGCGCAGGTAGTTACTTCGGGCAGGAATGTTCGGCTCAGTGGACAAGATTCGATCAGGGGGACATTTTCGCACCGTCACTCGGCATTTTTTATAAACGATACACGAAACCAGTATTTTCCGCTTAATAGTATTACCGGTTACAACGATGCCAGATTCAATGTGTGGAATTCGCTGCTGTCGGAATATGGTGTGCTGGGTTTCGAATATGGTTATGCCCTGGCTGACCGCAATGCATTGGTTATTTGGGAAGCCCAGTTTGGCGATTTCAACAATGTGGCGCAGGTAATTATCGACCAGTATATTTCATCTGCCGAGGCAAAATGGGGTGTGCAAAATGGTCTGGTGCTTTACCTGCCTCATGGTTACGAAGGTCAGGGTCCGGAACATTCCAGTGCCCGTATCGAACGTTTTCTTCAGTTGGCTGTTAACGGAAATATGCAGGTGGTACAACCGGTAAGCCCTGCCAACCTCTATCACATCCTACTACAACAGGCGTCAAACCCGGTGAAGCCTTTGGTGGTGTTTACTCCAAAAAGTCTGTTAAGACACCCCGCTGTTACCGCTACATTTTCGGAATTAAGCGATAACACCTTCCGAAAGCTTTTGGTTGAATATCCCACCGATCCATCACTGGTGAAACATCTTGTGTTGTGCAGTGGTAAGGTATATTACGATTTAAAGGATAAACAGAAAGAACTCAATGATACCTCACGTTGTATTGTCGCTGTCGAAATGTTACACCCATTCCCGTTGAAGGAAATCGAAACTGTAATAAACTCTTTTGAGAATCTGGCCGAAGTGCTTTGGGTTCAGGAAGAGCCTATTAACATGGGTGCGGCCTATTATGTGGTTCGCGAAATGCGTGACCATAAAACCCGTGTTGCTGCTCGACCGGCCAGTAGTAGTCCGGCGGTAGGACTTATGGAGCAACATTTGCGTCAACAAAAAAAGCTGATTGATAAAGCCTTTGGTTTTTGTAATTGTGTGCGACGATACGATTTTTGCGATATGCAATGTTCAAATTTTGATAACCACGAAACGCATGAAGATTGAAATTAAAATTCCCAGTCCCGGTGAATCTATCGAGGAGCTTGAATTGGTAGAGTGGCTGGTTGCCGACGGCAGTACTGTTGAGAAGGATCAGGAACTGGCGACTCTTGAATCGGAAAAAGCTAGCCTGATACTGGTGGCCTCCAGCACAGGAGTCATACATATTTTGCTGAAAGCACCCGCATTGGTTAAGGTTGGAAGTACAGCTTGTGTTATCGATGAGGCGAAAATTCCGGCATCAGGTTCGAACCCGGTTCAGAAATCCGTCGGAAGCGCCATAATCTCCGAAAGCCATGTCGAAGTTTTTCAGGCCGAGTCTAAAACCAGGGTTTCTCCCGTAGCGCGCAAACTGGCTGAATTAAACGCAATCGATATTGAGAAGCTTGCACACCAGGGCGACCGAATTTCGAAAGCCGATGTGGTTAAAGCTATGCGCCGGAAATCGACTGAGAGCCGCGAAGAGAAAGTTCCCATGTCGCAGTTGCGTAAAAAACTCAGCGAAAAGCTGGTATCGGTACAGCTAAACACGGCCATGCTAACTACCTTCAACGAAGTTGATATGTTCCCCGTGCTCGAACTCCGGAAAATGTATGGCGAAAAGTTTCTGGCACAATATGGAGTGAAATTGGGACTCATGTCGTTTTTTACAAAAGCAGTTGCATTGGCTTTGAATGATTATCGCAATGTAAATGCGGCCATTAGCGGAAACGATTTGGTTTTTTATAAATACGCCGATATCGGTATTGCAGTTCAAACCAATAAAGGTCTCATGGTTCCGGTGTTGCGCGATGTTCAGGATTTGAATCTCCCCGAAATTGAACAACAAATATTTTTAATGGCCGAGAAAGCCCGAAATGCAAGAATCAGCCTTGACGATCTGAAGGGAGGAACTTTTACCATTACCAATGGAGGTGTTTTTGGCTCATTACTTTCTACACCAATTATAAACCCTCCGCAATCTGCCATACTGGGAATGCATACCATTCAGGAAAGACCGGTAGTACGCGATGCACAGATAGTAATTCGCCCAATGATGTATGTGGCATTGTCGTACGATCACCGCATTATCGATGGCCGCGATTCGGTTGGTTTCCTGAAAACCGTAAAGAATTTAATTGAAAACCCCAAAGAACTTTTTGATTTCGGCTCTTTGGGGTCGTAGTTTCTTCTAAAACCGAGTTTTCTATCCTTACTTTTTATTCAGGTAATCAACAGCTTCTGCCGCGGCATCAAGACAAGGTTTTGCACTAATTTCGGAGCCTACGGCGTTTTTCATCCAGATTTGTGGTATTAATTTACCCTGCGAAAACATTCGGGTAATTTCGTTTGCTATATTCTTGCCTTCAACATAGTCTTCTATCTGATATTCAATAAGATGACCCACCGGATAATTCGAGAGGTAAAGGGGTGCATCAATCATGTGCGAATAAATTGCCAGGATGGGGGAGTCCTTAACCCCGAAAACCGGAGCATAATATTCGTTCCATACCTTGATAGCGATATCGGTTACAGCGTTTTTCAATTGTTCGGGAGTGGCATCGGGGTTTTCGTACATCCATTTCCACACGCGTTGATCCACCAGGCTTACACCCATAATTTCGTACACCGACCAGCAGTTGTCGAGCGCGTTCAGTGCTTCGAGTTCTTCTTTTCCGGTACTGATTTTCACACCCAGTAATTCCAGATCCTTGGCCTGAAACAGGAACGCTACAGCTTCGGTAAATGCTGTGTTTGGAACGCCATGAAGCATGTAGAACGGTACGTTATGCAGGGTAATGGTTTGCTCTACACAATGGCCAAATTCATGAACAGCAATGTTGTAGCCTTTATAATCCATCCCATTGGCTCCGATACGGGTTCTCAAATGGGCATTGTAGGCTTTTCCTTCGGCTCCCCAGGCATGCCCGGCACCCCGTGATGCATCTACCGATATTTTTGATGAGATCCATTCGGCAGTTTGTTTGTCCCATCCCAGTTTAACCAATATTACCGGTAATTCTTTGGCAAAGGCCGCTTCATTTGGAAAGCGTTTTGTGGTAATGGCACTGAGTTCATCTTCGTTAATAGTACTACGTGATTTAAAGCCGTCGTACCAGATATCAAAAGGCTGCAAGTCGCGCCCTAACCGTGCTTTAATAATTCCGGCAACATCTTTCATTACAGGGGATGAAATATAATCGATAAATAATTTTTCGGTTTCTTCGAGCGACAATTCCATACTGCCATCGAACGCGCGTTGAATGTAAGTTGGATATACCGGATTGTATTGATCCATGTCTTTCATTGCCTTGAACACATTCAGAAGGTGCTGGTACCTGACATCCGTTTCGCGTTCCGCAGCAATCGACGCACCATCCTTATACACGGTATTGCTTTTAGGATTCCAGCTTAATGCGTTATTGTTAATTACATCTTTTGGTATTGTCTGATTAATAATGTGCAGCATTACAGTGTAAATCAGCTGTTGTTTTTCGAAGCCCCGTTCCGCATTGTAGTTCGATTTCAGTTCGTCGCGGAGTCCCCAGTGGCTTATCAGTTTCATATCGGCAGGGAAGAGGTTCTCGTTTTTCTCGTTTACCAGTTTCCCCATCATAATATTATATTCTGATATATATGTGTCTGCATTGGTGGTTGCAACCGAAGCAGCCTGAATCAGCGATGCCGGAACACGTTGGGTAAACATGTCACCCATTCGGGCGTACGCCCACTCCCGGGCTGTCCAGCTTTCGCCGAGTTGTTTTTTCTCAGCCAGTGTATAAGCCGGAAAGTTTAGTGCAGTGAGAAATGCAATTTTATTTTCGAAAAAATCATCCGATAAATGAGCTCCCGGCGAATAGGCTCCAAACATTTCATCAACAGGATGCAGTTCGCCCATATCGAGATGCAGGGGCTCCATAAGGCCAATCACCATTTGGTTGTTGCCACCATAGAGTACCTCGAAATTGCGTTCCAGTTTAAGAAATACGGTATGAAGTTCTGCCGTATCACCTATAAAACTATTCTTACAGAATTCTTTGAAATTGTCGGTAGTACCATCGGTTTCCTGCCAAAGACCGGCAATTTGCTTAACCCCGCGCTCAATGCGTGTTTTCTGATTTGGGAAACTGTCGCTAAGGGTTTTAATGGTTTCCTCTATGGTTTTTTGGCCTATAAAGGCAGCAGGGGTGGGGTTCTCGGTGGTTTTCCTTCCGCATGCAGCAACGAGCAGGCATATAATGAGTGCTCCCGGGATGATTTTTTTCATAGATTGTGTTTTTTATTTTAAAACAATGAATTTATAAGTTTGTCGGAGGCCATGTTGGGAATGCTTATTTTTAAATTAGGATTTTTTTCCATTGCCCGTTGAATTGCAAACACAGCTCCTTCGTTTCGGGCCCAGCTGCGACGGCTGATACCATTGTTAACGTCCCAGAAAAGCATCATTTCGAGCCTGCGGTCAGCCTCATAACTGCCATCGAGTACCATGCCAAACCCTCCGTTTATTACTTCGCCCCATCCAACACCCCCGCCATTATGTATCGAAACCCAGGTAGCCCCGCGGAACGAATCGCCAATCACATTTTGTATGGCCATATCGGCAGTAAACCGGCTGCCATCATAAATATTGGAGGTTTCGCGGTATGGTGAGTCCGTCCCTGAAACATCGTGATGATCGCGTCCAAGCACAATGGGAGCACTGATTTTTCCTTCACGAATGGCTGTGTTAAATTCTCGCGCAATTTCGATGCGACCATTGGCATCAGCATATAAAATTCTGGCTTGTGAACCCACAACCAGTGCATTTTTTTTTGCTTCGCGAATCCATTTTATATTATCGTGCATTTGCTGCGAAATTTCGTTGGGCGATTCAGCAGCAAGGCGGGTCAGCACACCGAGTGCAATATTGTCGGTAGTGTCGAGATCCTCGGGCTTCGACGAGCAGCATACCCAGCGAAATGGTCCGAAACCATAGTCAAAGCACATGGGGCCCATGATGTCCTGCACATACGACGGGTACCTGAATGAGATTCCGTCAGCGGCCATGATGTCGGCTCCGGCGCGTGAACTTTCGAGTAGAAACGCATTGCCGTAATCGAAGAAGTACATTCCCTTGCTGCAGAGTGTGTTGATAGCTTTTACCTGCCGCTTGAGGCTTTGGTGAACTTTTTCACGGAAAATCTCAGGCTGTTCAGCCATCAATAGGTTCGATTCTTCAAGGCTGAGACCAACCGGATAGTATCCCCCTGCCCATGGGTTGTGCAGCGAAGTCTGATCAGAACCCAAATCAACTTTTATGTTTCGTTCGGCAAGCCGTTCCCACAAATCAACAACATTGCCCAGGTATGCCACCGACCGCGCCTGTTTTAATGAAACGTATTTCAAGGCGACATCAATGGCAGTGTCAACATTGTCGCTGATTTCGTCGACCCAGCCCTGCTCATGACGCTTGTGTGCGGCCTTAGGATTTATTTCGGCTGTAATGCTTACAACACCCGCTATATTTCCTGCTTTTGGCTGGGCTCCGCTCATACCACCGAGACCGGAGGTAATAAACAGCTTTCCTTCGGGGCCTTCGCCAGATTTCGAAATTTTACGGCTTGCATTCAATACGGTAATTGTAGTACCGTGTACAATTCCCTGCGGCCCGATATACATATAGGAACCTGCGGTCATTTGCCCGTATTGTGAAACGCCGAGCGCATTGAATTTTTCCCAGTCATCGGGTTTTGAATAGTTGGGAATAACCATACCGTTGGTTACTACACAGCGCGGAGCATCTTTGTGCGAAGGAAACAGCCCCATGGGGTGACCCGAATACATCACCAGGGTTTGCTCGTCGGTCATGTTTGCCAGATATTGCATGGTGAGCAGGTACTGTGCCCAGTTTTGAAAAACCGCCCCATTGCCACCATAAGTAATCAGTTCCTGCGGATGCTGGGCAACGGCCTTATCGAGATTGTTGCTTATCATCAGCATGATGGCTGCAGCCTGTTGCGAACGATGGGGAAACCACGAAATATCGCGTGCGAAAATTTCGTAATCAGGAATAAAACGATACATGTAAATACGGCCATAGGTCTCCAGTTCTTCTTTGAATTCCTCGGCTAATACCGGATGCCATTCAGGTTTAAAATACCGTAGTGCATTTCGGATGGCTAGTTTTTTCTCGTCTTTACCTAAAATGTCTTTTCGCTTGGGAGCATGATTTAACGAAGTATTAATTGTTTTTTTTGACGGAAGTTCTTGCGGGATACCTTCCAGAATCATTTGCTGAAACTGCTCTTTACTAATCATAGTCGTCGCTTATTAAAAGGGTAAAAATAAAAAAAACCTGTGGTTTGACCGCAGGTTTTTTATTTGTTTTTACCTTACTTTATTCTTTAGTCATCGAAATTTTTTGGGTGATGTTGGTTTGATAGTCTTCGTCAAAATAGGTTCTTTCAATAGCCATTTCATCTTTATATAGTTTCAATATAGTGAATTCTTCCCATTCTTTCCAAACTTGGTTTTCATCTTTGGCTCTCATTCTCAATGTTTCGCCATTATTTGTTAACTCCCATTCCGCTTCAAAAGATATGCGCAGATTAAAAAATACAAAGCTCGCAGTTCCAGTCCCGTCTTTTTCGAAGGTATATTTTGGGTCTAAACTCGAAATGTCTTGGGCTGTACCATTATTAAGGATTTCGGTTACAGTCCATTCACCGGCCAGTCGGCTCTTCTTCGACAATAAACTGATTGACGGGCCTTCTTCGTAGGGTTGGCATGATGAAAATACGAATGCAAATACTGCGATTGCAATTCCGAAAATACTAGCTCTTTTCATAGGATTCTGTTTTAAGTTATTGTTTAATGTATCTTTTCTCAACACTTGATTCAGTACGGATTTGATTGCTTCGCTCAAGCACCAGCCACATTTCGCTATTTGTCAAACGGGTTACATAATAATCCTGACAAAGACTGTCACCGGTAAGCATGTACGAAATATGCCGGTTATCGGGGTTGTATTGCCAACTACCGTTTTTCGAATAGGTAAGTTCTCCGTTACGGTAGCATTGCATTTCGAAAACCGATTGCTCTCCGAAATTGAGAATATATTGCGATTCTTCGTTGAACAACGAATCATCGGGCAAGTCGTTAATCAGGGCTGTTTCGAGAGTCCAAGCTCCGTTGATACGCGATTCAACCGATCGAAGACTCAGATAGGAACCCTCTTCGAAACTGGTACAGGAGCTGATAAAAATGAGGGCAAAGAATGCAAAAATCAGTAATCTTGTTTTTCTCATTTTACTTTTGATAAAATTCCTGACAAATCTAAACGAATTTATTTATAAAACAAAATCCCGGTTTTGCCGGGATTTTGTAATGCGTTTTTTAAGGATTTTATTCCACGATCAGTTTTTTAATACCGAATCCGTTTTCACCTTCGATTCTGATGAAATACAAACCCGAAGCCAGCGAACTGATGTCGATACTTCCATTGAAACTGTTGATTTCACTTGAATAAACAGTTTTTCCTTCAGGAGTAACGATACTCAGCGATTTTAGGGGTAATTCCGAAACAACCTGAATTACGTCAGTGGCCGGATTGGGATAAATGGTAGTACTTCTGCTTAATTCGGTTTCGATGGCTGTCGATTCCACAACATCCGAAGGAATACGGTAGTTAAGTGTGAATGCTCCATAAGAATACAGCATAACACCAATAATATCGTAATGTGTACCCACTACTTCCTGAAATGTAAAGGCTCCGTTGTCTTTGCAGGTCAATGCGCCACTGCCATCGTTAACGGTCCATTCTCCATACGTATTCTGAAGAGTCATACATTCGGCATTCTGAACTTTAATCAGAACGCTTTCGTACATTTCGGTTCCAGCGGCAGCGGTAGTAACAACAACGGGCGGGGGAACAACCTCACCGATTGAAGTAACCTGATAATACGAAATGGTGGTTAACTCAGTCATTTCGAAATATTCCGAAACCTTACCGGTAACCATAACCTTATCGCCAATGGCAGGTGTATTGTTCAGGTCGAAAATATACAAGCCATTCCATGCGCCATTGTCGTCCTGTACGAAATAACCTTCACCATAGGGTGTACCGTTAAATGAAGCAGTAACAACGCCTTCGATAGTAACAGTCTGATTTACAAGGGGCGATGCATAGGGTGAGGTTTCGCTGAACTGAATGTCATAAATCGGAGTGATATCAGGGCCGCTGAGGTCAACAGTAAAGGTTGAAGTTGCAGTAACAGCAGGACTCAGTGGTGCATTCGACATATTCACCAGTTGTGCGTTCAAAGTATGCGATCCATCAGTCATGCCGGTTATGGCAGCGGTTGTTGTTGTAATATAAGTTATACTGCCACCATCAAGCTGGTATGCAATTTTTCCATCAGTACCCAGTGTAAAATTCGAAACTGTAAATACAGCTGTTGTTCCAGCACTGTACACGGTGGATGCATTGGCAGGGCTGGTAATCGAAAGCATTGGAGTGCTACTTACTCCAAGATCAATTACATCCGCTGCGTCCCGGGGTAATAATTTACGTTCACTAAACGCAAAATCAGCCACACCGGTTACATTGTAGGTGTTGCCCAATACAGGGGTGTAATCATACAGTAAGTCATCAACCAATATAGCTCCAGAACCATCATTAACGGCCCATTGTCCGTAACTGTCGGGAGCTGCTGAATTAACGCCCTCAATCTGAACCAGTACTCCTTCGTACATTTCGGCACTGGCATCAGCAGTGGTTATTTCAGCTGGAGCACCAATGGTATTTCCCGAGTTAATCAATGTAAATGTGGCAAACGAAATTTCGGTCAGGTTATTATATTCGGCAACGGTACCGTTAACCCAAACAGAGTCGCCCACAGCGGGACTCGGGGTGGTGTTGAAATAAACATATACACCATTCCATGCTCCAACACCGTCCTGTATCCAGAATTTATCTCCGTTTTTAGCAACTACAACGCCCCTGGTGGTAACTTCCTGACCAACCAGTGGAGAATCACCTGAAGCTTCAGTAGTATATTGTATACTATAAATGGTGTTGTATTCGGGAACGCTGGTGTTAACTGTGAAGCTAACCTGAGCTGTTACCGCTGGGCTTAGCGGGTTGTTGCTCATGTCAACCAGTTCGAGTGCAACCGTGTGCAATGCTTCCGAAAGACCAGTGAGTGCAATCGGGCTTGCAGTTGTGTATTGAGCACTTCCTCCGTCAACAACATATTTTACTCGTCCTTCGGTTCCTAAATCAAAATTAGTTACATTGAATGCCACATTAACGTCGGTTGTATTTATAGTGGCATTGTTGGCAGGTGATGAGATATACAAATAAGGTTCTGTTGATGAAAACTGTGTCCACGATATATCGTCGATGGTAATCTGACTGTTAAAATCGCTTTCGCCAACGCATTTAATCATCATGGTAAAGCTACCTGCCACATTGATATTGTCAACTGCAAAAGTGTAGATGGTTTCGTCGGCACCGGTAAAAGCACCAAAGCTTTCGGAAGTACCTGCAAGTTGTCCGTTTATGTAAAGTTCCAGCTGACGGGCTGTAGACCCGGTAAAGGCTTTACGCATTTTTACCTCGAAGCTGGCAATACCACCAGGGATTTGGCCTGATTCGAGCTTGCTGTCGGATGCACGACGGAGCATCAACCCGGTTCCGTTAATCGGATAATCACCTTCGTTGCGTGAATGATAGTAATTCCAGGTTATATCGTTATTGCCTACGAAAGAACCATCTCCATAAGTTGCTGTAGCAGTGCTGTTGTCGAAAGGTTCCATGCCACCGGGTGTAGTTTCCACACAAGTGAATGTAACTACGTCTGTAACTGCCGGGTCAAGAGCGTTATTACTCATGTCAACCAGTTCGAGTTCCACGGTATGTTCAGCATAGCTTAATCCTGTCAGTGCTATGGCGTTTGTGTTGGTTTGGTACGTGGTAGCACCACCGTCAACGCTTATAGCTACTTTCCCTTCAGTACCTAAATCGAAATTAGCTACTGTAAATGTAATGTTGACAGCATCGCTATTAATATTCTGACCTTCAGTAGGACTGGTTATTGTAATTGTTGGGTCGGTCGAAGGTATTTCGTAAATTACGTTCAGCGTAACTAAAACAGCCGGGTCTAAGGCTGTGCCTTCCATGTCAACCAATTGCAGTTGAATGGTGTTGTTGCCTTCGGTAAGACCAGAGATATTGATGGGGCTGGTGGTGGTATATGACGGAGCACCGGAATTGAGAATGTATTCAACCTCACCATCAGTACCCAGCTCAAAATTTGCCACTTCGAAAACAACACTTACATTGTCGGCATTCACAATTGCATTATTTGCAGGTGAAGTAACATTAAGTTCGGGGTTAAGCTGAACTGTTCCCCAAAGCTCAAGACTGGCATTTGCCAACAGGTTGGCGCCACCGTTTTCTGTATACACAATGTTGTCGATAATAACGCTGGCAGTACCTGCCCAACCTGCTGTAACATCGTAGAAACGAATTCTGATTACAGCGGTGGTTGCTCCTGCAGGAACAGTTCCTGTCAGGGTGTTGGTTTGCCAGTCAACTCCATCGGCTGAGTACCCCGTTGCATAATTCGAGGGAGGGGTGATGTCGGTTCCCCAGAAAATGCCAATACGGCATCTGCCGGCAGGATCGTTGTCGAGAACATCGACCGAAGCCGAAAATGAAGCACCTGCAGTTACAGCAATCGGATCAGAATCAATGTCCTGATTGTCAACACTTGTCCAGGTCATCAATGCAGCTTTCGACCCATCACTGACGTCACCGGTTTCCTCAACGGCAGTAAGCGCCGATGTGGTAATGGTCCAGTTCGTGGGAACGGTCTGTGCCATAACAAAGCCGAAGGCAACCATTCCCAGAATTAAAAAGATAGCTTTTTTCATAAGAGATTAATTTGATTATTTTCGATACAAAATTATTCCTTTTAATAACAGGAATCTGTTCAAAAGGTTAAATATTATTAGAATTTATTAACGGTTTTTAACTATTCCGTAATACCCAAAATGCTTTTATCAACGAGAATCCTCCCACAAAATTCACAGGGAATGATTTTCTTTCTTGAATTGATATCTAACTGGCGCTGGGGCGGAATCTTTGCAAAGCAACCACCGCAGGCATCACGTTCAACGGTTACAACAGCCAGGCCATTGCGGGCATTGTTGCGGATACGGTAGTAGGCATTGAGGGTTCTTGAGTCAATATAGGCTGCAACTTTATCAGCCTCATCTTTCAATTGTTGCTGATCTTTATAATTCTCTTTCACAATTTCTTCGAGTTCGGCCTTTTTTTGTTGCAAATCCTGTTTACGTTCTTCAAGCTGATCGAGCGATTCTTTGATAACAAAGTTTTTGTTTTCGATGGCAATATTGTACTCTCTGATTCTTTTTTCGAACAGTTCTATTTCGAGGGTTTGAAATTCAATTTCTTTCGAAAGCGCATCATACTCACGATTGTTACGAACATTCATTTGCTGAGACTCATATTTTTTAATAAGCGACTGTGCACTCAGAATCTCGGTTTTTTTACCTGTGATTTGCTCGTTCAGGTTTTTTATGTCGTTTTCGAAATTTCCAATTCGGGTTTCCAGACCGGTAATTTCGTCTTCGAGGTCCTGTACTTCGAGGGGTAATTCGCCCTGAAGCATTTTTATTTGGTCAATTTTGCTGTCGATGAGCTGTAATTGATATAAATACCGGAGTTTATCCTCTATGCTGAGGCTTGTATTTTCCTGCGTTTGCGCTGTTTTTACCATTTCAGATAAATTTTATCGGATTCGTATTAATATTTGAAAAACGGACTGCAAATGTAGAATTTATTTTTGAAAGTAAATCATAAAAAATCTCTTTTGTAAATTGTTCACTTTCATAATGCCCGATATCGAGCAGCCATAACTTTCCTTCAGCTTGAAAATATTGGTGGAAGCCAATTTCGGCAGTAATAAAAGCATCGGCTTTCGAAGCAAGTGCAGCCGGTATTAGCGATGCCCCACTGCCACCGCATAGAGCCACCCTGCGGATATTTTCCGGCAACATTTTATTGCTTTTCACGGTGCTGCAACCAAATATCTCTTTGATTAATCTGAGAAACTGCCTTCCCGAAATCGTTTGTTGTAATTCGCCAATGACGCCCAGTCCCGATGATGGGTCGCTATTGCCCAGCGGAATGATGTCGTATGCCACTTCTTCGTAAGGATGTGCAGCCAGCATCGACTGAATCAGTCCGGGCAGGTGTGCCTTATGTACTATGGTTTCGATTCTGATTTCCGGTTCACGGTGCATTTCACCGGTGCTGCCAACATAAGGCTTGCAATTATCGCCTGCGCGGAAAGTTCCAAAACCGCTTGTATTAAAACTGCATTGGTCGTAGTTGCCAATATTTCCGGCACCTCCGGCAAACATGGCTTCGCGAACTGCATCGGCATGCGATTCAGGTACAAAGCATATCAGTTTTTGTAATCCCTGACTTGCCGGCATCAGGCATCGTGTATCTACCAAACCCAGTTTCTCTGCCATCCGGTAACTAACCCCGCCTTTAACCATGTCGAAATTTGTGTGTGCTGCATACACGGCAATGTCGTTTTTTACAGCATAAATAACGCATTCTTCCACCATGTTGCTTCCCGTAAGCTTACTCAGGGGTTTGAAAATTAGCGGGTGATGCGCAATAACCAGATTGCAGCCCGATTGAAAAGCTTCCTGCAAAACTTCAGGTGTGATGTCGATACTGAGCAGTACGCCTTTAATTTCTGATTCACGATTCCCTACCAGCAAGCCGCAATTATCGTAACTCTCCTGATATTGCAATGGGGCGAAGTCTTCGATTATTTTAAGAAGCTCTATTATTTTCATTCTTCATGATTTTTATAAGTGTGGAACAGCTGCCCTGACACTTGTACTCACCGTATAATTACAAGGTGTCGCGTATCTCGGTCAGCAAACTTTTGATTTCTTTCAACTTGCTTACCACTTCAAAATTACGGTCAACGTCATCCTTATTCTCGCGTATTTTCTTCTTTGCACCGGCAAGTGTCATTCCCCGCTCTTTTACCAGATGGTAAATCAGATGAAAGTTTTCGATGTCTTTTTTTGTAAATAAACGATTTCCCTTTTTATTCTTAAAAGGCTTAATTATTTCGAATTCCTTCTCCCAGAACCTTATTAGCGATGCATTGACATCAAACATGGCAGCTACTTCGCTGATTGAAAAATATAATTTTTCGATTTCTTTTTCTTTGTACGGCATATCATTCATTATTGCAGTATCAAAAATGCAAAATTTTGATGAAATTGCAAAAATAATTTTCGTTTAACTTACAATTTATTGAGGTCACCTAAAGAGGTTTTACATTGATGCGAGAATGTAAATAATTGAATTTCAAACAAATGCGATGTAATAAAAAAATCTGACAAAATATTTGGTGGATAAAAAAATAGCTTTAATTTTGCACCTCACAAGCGAGAGTAGCTCAGTTGGTAGAGCACGACCTTGCCAAGGTCGGGGTCGCGGGTCCGAGTCCCGTCTCTCGCTCTTTTTTATTGTCAGTTCTTTTGACATGTTGCCCGAATGGCGGAATAGGTAGACGCGTTGGACTTAAAATCCAATGACCAGCAACGGTCGTGCCGGTTCGATTCCGGCTTCGGGTACTATAAAAAAAGCGCCTTACAGATATAGGGCGCTTTTTTTTTATCTGGTTCGGCTTACTAGTGAGCGGTCTCAAAGGATTCTTCCATTTTATCTTCGAAATTCAAATTCTGCACTTTCCATTTATCATTGGGCTTGTACATGACAATAATAATTTTTACCGGCTGACGGTCGTAACGCAACATATAGGTGTATCTGCGGTAGGAATCGCCTGCATACTCTAATTTCATAAGTTCGTATCCATAGTAGTTGCCCAGTAATTTGCGAGATACTTCGAGCCGCTCTTTGATACTTCTGATACCATCCTGATTTGGGGCTATCAGTTCGTTGGTCGAGAACAGGTAATCGATGGCCTTATTCATATCGACCTTGAAGGTATCGAAAAAAACATCGATGATATCTTCGGCGTTTTGCTGTGCATGCAAAGCAGGTAATCCTGCAAATCCCACCAGGGCAACAATGATGATAAGTTTTTTCATAATATTTTTTTTCAAAGATATAAACTATGTATTACCGAATGCAGGATTCTGCAAAAAAAATGCCGTTATCGAAACAACAGCATGTATTGCATGAAAACGGGTCAGCGGGTCAGGGTAATCTGGTTTTCTTCAATCAGTTTGCGCATGTTAATCAGGGCATAGCGCATGCGACCCAGAGCTGTATTAATGCTTACGTTGGTGTGGTCGGCAATTTCCTTGAAACTCATGCCGCCGTAATGCCGCATAAGAACAACCTGCTTCTGATCTTCGGGCAGCAATTCGAGTACACTGCGGATATCGGTGCAGATCTGCTCATCAACCAAACGGTCTTCGATGTTGGCATCCGAAAACTTATGTGAATTAAACAAATCCACCTCGTTGTCATCGTTCGAGCGTGTATTCAGGTTACGCTCTTTCCTGAAATAGTCAATGGTGAGGTTATGGGCAATACGCATCACCCACGGTAAAAATCGTCCTTCGTCTTTATAGCGACCCGATCGCAACGACTGTATCACTTTCATGAACGTATCCTGAAACAAATCGTTGGCAACATCACGGTTGCGCACCGACATCATCAGGTACGTAAACACTTTCGATTTATGGCGTCTGATTAAGATTTCCATGCTTGCATCATCGCCTTTAACAAACCTCTCTACCAGTTCTTGATCCGTAAGTTTGCGAATGTCCATCTTCGTTAGGTTTTGGTTAAATGCGTAGATCTTTTCTTATAGCATGGTCTCCTTTCTTTTTAAGTTTTTTTATCTATACGTTACAACCCAAAAATGGTTGCGTAAATATACATGTTTTTTTACAACAGATAATCTTTTTACAAAAATTATACCTTAATTTTTAATAAAATCCGTGAATCACGTAACTCAGAGATTTTTACCTATAATGTAAGTTTTTGATATTGAGATGATGAATGTTGTAAACTCACACAGCACACGGTTATCGTAGAATCAATGCTCCCACGGAGACACAGTGCTCATTTGTAAAAATAAATTCAAAAATGTTCACCTGCCATTTTGATGCTATACTATGTAATTATTAAAATCACATGACGATAACATTTAGTGAACTAAGAGCTACTTACAACCTGTTGAATAATCAAGTACAGATGATTTATACCGATTTACCAGTGTATGGATCTTTGTATTTTTATCCTTCGAAACCTGTAGCCATATGAGAACCATCGCAGAAGGGTTTGCCCTGTGATTTGCCACAGCGGCAGATGTATTTATCCTGTCCGGCTTTCAACTCTTTGCCCTGCGCATCGGTGAGGATTACTTCTTTGGGAAGCAACAATGGCCCGTTGCTGAATACTTTAGCGGTTACACTGGTCGTCTCTTTTTTGTTGTCCATATCGTTTTGGTTTTGTTGTTTGTTTTTTAGTGCATCGTTCCATCGCCAGGTTAAAGCATCCGTCGGACACAGGTCTACAGTCTCAATTATTGCATCGGTTTCGGCCTGATCGAGTACAATCCATGGACGTTTATTCGGTCGGAAAACCTTTGGAAGCCGGGCAAAACATACCGTGCTGTGAATGCAAAGATGGGGTTGCCAGGTTACGGTAATATCTGCGTTACTGTAGTCTTTTTTTATTTTGTCCATGACGACTTTTTGGTTTATAACAAAAATACAGATTATTTGGTTCAGTAAATATTACATTTTTATTTTTAACTCCGTATACAAAAATGTAGTGTTGAAGCACTTGCTTATAAAGTTATAAGGGTTTATAATATAAAAATAATTTGAATGGCTTGTTGCGTTGAACAATTTGCGATATTTGCGGTTAGAAAACAAAATGAAGGCGCGAAAAATATATGCATTGTTTTTTGCCTTGCTGATATCAGCCGGTAGCATTGGTTTTTTTATAATTGACCACTATTGCAAACTGTGCCACATCGAAAAATTGGAATTCAGTGTGTTAAACGGCTCGGAACACGAACATCATCATCATGCCTGTACCCATGCTATTGGCGAATGTAATCAGTGTGCTTGCGAGACCAGCGATGATTCTGAATCATGTAGCAGCTATTATTTTACTGTTCCGGTTGTCCAGACAATTGTTTATGATAAAATTACTCCCGGGGTAATCGACCTCTTGCCCTTACTGAGTTTATATTTTGGTGAAACCGGATTGTCAGATAAAGGCAGAATAGCTGAATATAACAATAATAAACGACTTCATTTACCTCCTTTATTGGGTTTACTTAATCAGTCTGATCCCGAAAATGTCATGTCTTTCAGGTTATGAGAGCGCAATAGTGAATTGCTTACTGTTGTGTAATTTTAACTTGAAATACTATGAAACTCAAAACAATTTTATTAATAATAGCTTACCTGTGTATTGCTAATGCGGTATTTACACAGGTAACAGGTAGTGTAAGCTACCGCGATGGAGGAAAGATTGTGCCACTTTCGGGTGCAAACGTATATTGGTACGCAACCCAAATTGGCACTGTGACCGATGTTTCCGGCAAATTTATCATCGAAAAACCTGAAAACGCCCGTTTGTTGATTGTGAGTTACGTGGGTTTTACCACCGATACTATTGCGATAAACCGAAAAACTCAACATATAGAGGTCGTGCTGACTGAGAGTAACCTGCTCGATGAAGTTACTGTGGGTGAACGTGCTAACACAACTACTTTCGACAGGCTTGATCCGCTGGTAACCCAGAAAATTAATGATGGCGAACTGAAGCAGGCCGCGTGTTGCAATTTGGGCGAAAGCTTCGAAACCAATGCTTCGGTTGATGCAGCCTACAGTGACGCAGGTACCGGTGCCAAGCAGATTAAACTGCTGGGTTTAAGCGGCCGCTATGTGCAAATGATGACCGAAAACATCCCTAACTTTTACGGGCTGGCAACGCCCTATGGTCTGGAGTATGTTCCGGGTCCCTGGATGCAATCGATTGCCATTTCGAAAGGTACCGCCTCGGTGGTTTATGGTTACGAGGCTATGACAGGGCAGATTAATACCTGGTACAAGGAACCGCATCACAAGGCCGATAATTTTTATCTGAACCTGTTGGCCAGCGATGCCGGAAAGACAGAAATCAATACTGATTTTACGTATCGTCTAGGCAAAAAGGTATCAGGTATGTTGTTGTTTCATGGTGGTTACGACTGGACTGAAAACGACCATAACAACGATGGTTTTATGGATATGCCTCTGGTGAAACGGTATTTTTTATTTAACCGGTACAATGCCGAATGGAAGCCGGGTTTCGAATCGAAGTTCGGGGTTAAACTGCTTTATGAAGACCGTTCGGGTGGACAGCTCAGCGATATGCTTAACCCTTATGTGATTTCGATTGACACACGGCGTGCCGAGGCATTTTTTAAATCGGGTTATACCTTTGCAGGCGAGCCGCTCAAAAGTCTTTCTTTAATTTCTTCCTGGTCGTACCACGATCAGAAAAGTATTTTCGGCAATACGCTGTACAATGCAAGCCAGCAAAGTTTTTATGTTAATTCAATTTTTACCTCCGAAATCGGCAGTAGCGAAAAACACAGCATGCAGGCAGGTTTGAGTTATAAATTTGATAATTATACCGAAAACCTGAACGAAGATAACTTCGATAGAAACGAGTCGGTTCCGGGTGCTTTCGTTGAATATTCGTTTGCACCGACAGCCGCGTTTAAGGTGGTTACCGGAGCACGCGTTGATTATCATAACCTGTATGGCTGGTTTTTTGTGCCCCGTATGCACCTGCGTTACAAAATTGCACCGCTCACCACGCTTAAGGCTTCTGTGGGTAAAGGAATTCGTACTCCTGCTGTTCTTGCCGAAAATGCATACCTTTTGGCCAGCAGCCGCACGATGGTAATATCAACGGATTTGCTGCCCGAAGTGGCATGGAATGCCGGTGGAAACATCATGCAGCAAATTCCGGTTGGTAACCGCGAAATCACACTGGTGGCCGATTTTTACAGGACAAGTTTTGTGAATCAGGTAGTGGTCGACCTTGATGAGGATATTAACAGGGTGTTATTTTACAACCTCGAAGGGCAGTCGTATTCCAATGTGGCTCAAATCGAAATCATGTACCCCTTTATAAAAGGTATGGATTTTACGGCAGCTTTTCGTTATAACGACGTAAAACAAAACATAGGAGGTGTGTTGCGTGAAGTGCCGTTTACCAGTAATTTCAAAGCCCTTCTGAGCGCATCCTACAAAACCCCGCTGAAGAAATGGCAATTCGACTTTACAAGTCAGTTTAATGGGGGTGGCAGGATTCCGTCAACACTCGAAAACCCGGAGTTTTACCAACGTGAGACACGTTTCGAACCCTATGTAATTCTCAATGCACAAATCACTAAGTATTTCAGGAAATGGGAATTGTATGCCGGGGTCGAAAACATTACCAATTTTGTGCAACACAACCCGGTAATTGCCTCCGAAGACCCGTGGGGTGAGTATTTTGATGCCGCCATGGTGTGGGGCCCACTGCATGGAAGAAAATTCTATCTGGGAATACGATATGCCATAAACCGTAATGTGTAATTTTTTTGTAAATTTGCAAACAAAAACAAAGTGAAATAGTTAAATAATTAAAACCAAAATGAATATGAAAAATCTGATGTTAATTCTTATGGCTGCAGTGTTTACAATTGCTGCCACTTCTCAGGCTCAGGCCGGTAAAGAGAAAAAGACCACCAAAGAAGAAGTTACACTGAGTGTGAATATGAATTGTCAGGCTTGTGCCGACAAGGTTACCAAGCAACTGGCATTCACCAAGGGTGTAAAGGCTGTTGAAGCCGATTTCGAGAAAGATGTGGTAAAGATTGTTTACGATACCCGTAAAACCTCTCCCGAAAAGCTGATTGCTTCGCTTAAAGAAATCGATTACGAAGCCAGTGTTGCAAAAGCAGGATGCTGCAAAGGTGCCCAGAATTCGGGCTGTGCCGGAAAACAAACTTCGACCGACGGTAAACCGGCAGGTTGCAGTGGTAACCATTCGGGCTGTGCAGGGAAACAAACTTCGACCGATGGTAAACCCGCTGGATGCGCCGGTCAGCACAAAGAAGGCGAAGCAAAACCCGCAGGTTGTGCCGGCCATAAATAATCTGATAAATACTAATTTCAAAAAGCGGTTTGATTTCAGACCGCTTTTTTTTATTTTTACGCAAACACTTCTCGCGATGAAAAATGCTATTGTTTTGACGTTTTTGGTTGTTGCCTTGCTTGCTGCATACTCTTGTAAGCATGAAACCAATTGCCCTGCTTTCTCTGATGATGATATGCTTAACTTTCCTTATGCCCATGTTGATAGCCTTATATTTGTAAATGCGGCCAGCGAGGAATTGGCATTAATTGTTACCGAATTAAACACTTCGAACGATTACAGCTATACATGCAGCGATCTGAACGGAATCTGTGGCTGTGAGCGCTTTGCCGAAGTTAAGGTTTCCACCGAAAACGGAAGTGAGGAGTTTACACTTCTTAAATTGTTAATTCAGTCATCCGACGAAAGCCAACGCTTTTATTATTCGCTATTTGGGTATTCGTTTGAATTTGATTTCGAAAACGATGGTCCTTACGTTGATTTGATGCCCGAAATAGACTCAGTTGGTGATTTCACTGTTTCGGATTCAGTGTTTACAGGGGTTTACCGGGCTACAAATTTTAATTTCAACGAAACCAATGTGCAGCGGGTATATTTTAATAAAACCTCGGGAATTATCCGGTTCGATGAGTATATTGGGGCTGCCTCATGGAGTTTGAAACTCGATGAAAAATAAGCTTAATTTAATGTAACTGTCATAAATACAGTGAATTAATGTTTTGTTCCGTTTTTCAATTTTAAGCTGATATAGTAATTTCGTAGTTGTTGTACCGGGACTTTACACTTCCTTAACATTCCCGGTTTATCCTTAACAAATAAATAATGATTCGTTAGGTATCGCTTAAAACCTATCCCGGAATATCCGTATTTATTTGCATCATGAATGAACGATAAACAAAAAACTACAAACTATGAAAAAACTGTTTTATTTGATGATGATTCTTGCAGCCTCTGCAATGGTGCTTACTTCGTGCGATCCCGAAGAAGAAATTCCCGAAGATGATACCATAACCATTACCGGTAACATTACCGCCAACACCACATGGGAAACCGGTAAAACCTATATTCTCGGTGGCCGTATTGCCGTAGTTTCGGGAGTCAGCCTTACCATTCAACCCGGAGTTATTATTAAAGGGCAGGCCGGAACCGGCGCCAATGCAACCGCATTAATTATTGCCCGTGGTGCAAAGCTTTACGCCGAAGGAACTGCAACCCAGCCCATTATTTTTACATCGGTGGCTGACGAAATCGAACCGGGTATGGTAGCCAGCCCCAACCTCGACCCCGACCTGAACGGCTTGTGGGGAGGTTTGATTATTCTGGGTAATGCGCCCATTTCGGCAACCAGCGAATCGATGCAGATTGAAGGTATTCCGGCTTCCGACCAGAATGGTTTGTATGGTGGAACCAATGCCACCGACGATTCGGGTATTATCCGCTATGTTTCTATCCGTCATGGTGGTGCCAATATCGGCGAGGGTAACGAAATCAACGGACTTACGCTGGGAGGTGTGGGCTCGGGAACAACTGTTGAATACGTCGAAGTAATTGCAAACCAGGATGACGGTGTTGAATTTTTTGGTGGAACCGTTAATGTCAGCCATTTGCTGATTTGGAATCCCGGCGACGATGGTATTGACACCGATCAGGCATGGGCTGGTACCCTCAATAATTTTCTTGTAATCGCCGGCGCTGACACCGATCATACCCTCGAAATTGATGGACCCGAAGGCTCGATGATGGCTGCACATACCGTGCGAAACGGCAGTATTAAGGGATCTGATGAAACTGAATTGGGTGATTTCCGTTCTGGTGCAAGAGGTACATTCGAAAACATATATTTCTTTAATTTCCCTGATCCGGCAGCAACCGATGGTCGTGGCGACTTGTCGCTGTCGGGCGATGCCAGCATTGCTAATTTTACATCGGGTATTCTTGCATTCAGCAATTTGCAGGTAACCCCGGCTACCGATGTTGCACTCAGTGCAATTTTCAAGAACGGGATTGATGTTCATGCGAGTATGGTTAATGCAGGTGCCAATACAGTGGGAGCCGATAAAACCAAATTTGCTTCGTGGACATGGGCTTCGGCAAACAATGAACTCAGTGCATTTTAAGTTACAGGAGGCTTATATACCCGAAAACTCGCAGGCGATTTTGCCTGCGGGTTTTTACGTTGATTATTATTGATAAAATAACGATGATGAAGAATTGTGTAGTGTTGATTATTTTGTTGGCAGGCATGTTTTCAGCTTCTGCCCAGCAAGGATTTGTCAGAGGTAATATTTTTGATGCCGGCAACAGTGAGTCGCTGCCTGCTGTGGCCATTGTTGTTAAAGGTACAACAATGGGAACCACCACCGATCTGGATGGTAAATTTAGTCTGGGTTTAGCTCCCGGAACGTATCAACTTGAGATTTCGTTTATTTCATACCAAACCATTGAACTGACTCAGGTGGAAGTAAAAGCGGGGCAGGTTACTTTTCTCGGTGACATTCAGATGAAGGAGGAAGGTTTTTTACTTACCGAGGTTACCATTTCGGCAAACGAAGTGCGGAATAACGAAAACTCAATTATCGCCATGAAGCGCAAATCGGTGACTATGCTCGACGGGGTTTCTTCGGCCGCTATCCGGCGAACCGGTGACTCTGACGTGGCTTCTACCATGAAGCGGGTTACGGGTGTGTCGGTTAGCGGTGGTAAGTATGTTTATGTGCGGGGTTTGGGCGACCGCTATACGAAAACTATATTGAATGGCATGGAAATTCCGGGTCTCGACCCCGACCGTAATACCGTGCAGATGGATTTGTTCCCGACAAACATGATCGACAATATTGTGGTCAGTAAAACTTTCAGCGCTGACCTGCCGGCTGATTTCACCGGTGGAATTATCAACATCGAAACCAAAGATTTTCCCGAAACACATCAGGCTGCCCTGAATATCGGACTGGCCTACAACCCGGGAGCTCATTTTACCGGCGATTTTGTAGGATACAAAGGAGGCGCAACCGATTTTCTGGGTTTTGACGATGGTACCCGCGCTATACCCGCTGTTACAAATATTCCTTTTTTTGCTGAGGTAGTTGGTAATACCACGAGTGCAAAGGCTGAACGGTATAAGGAAATTCTTTCGGCTTTCAATCCGGTGATGGCGGCCACCCGTCAGACAAGCCTTTGCGATTTTAGTCTGGGAGCAAATTTTGGAAATCAAAAGGAACTCAAAGCTCGTACACTGGGTTATAATTTTGCTTTTTCTTACAAAAATTCAAGCGATTATTACGAGAACGCCGAATATGGAAGGTATGGTTTATCGGGTGATAAATCGGTGTACGAACTCGACCGGCGCGAATTTCAAACAGGCGATTATGGGGTAAAGTCTGTTTTTGTGAATGTACTCGGGGGAATTGCCCTTAAAACCAACACATCGAAATATCGGATGAATATTATGCACCTGCAAAACGGCGAATCAAAAGCAGGAATTTTTGATTACGAAAAAACCAGTTTGGGCACCAACTTCAGTGGCATTGTTCATACCCTGGATTACAGCCAGCGAAGCCTGACCAACCTGATTATCGACGGGAAGCATGTATTTAGCGATGCGCAATGGAATCTGGAATGGAAACTATCCCCCACAATTTCGCTAATTTACGACCCGGATATCAGGTTTACACGTTACGAAGACCGGGAAGGCGTTTACTCAATCAGCACCGAATCGGGTTTTCCCGAACGCATCTGGCGACGACTGTTTGAGTACAATATTTCGTCGCTGGTGAATGCTACCAAGGGTTTAAGTCTGTTTGGACAAAAGGCGGTAGTCGGGTTCGGCGGAGCCTTTACTTATAAGCAGCGCGACTTCGTTATCCGAAATTTTGCCATCAATATCCGGGGTGTTAATCTCACCGGAGACCCCAACGAGATATTCGCTGATGAAAATCTGTGGCCTATGAACGGGTCAGCTACCCAGGGAACCACCTACGAAACGCCATTCATTCCGGTAAATCCCAATAAGTACAATGCTAATATTCTTAGCGCTGCGGTTTATACTTCGTTGGAATTCAGCCTTTTCAACCGATTGAAAACAACTGTGGGTCTTCGCGCCGAAAACTATATTCAGCGCTACACCGGGCGTGACCAAATGGGGTATCATGTGCTGGATAATGATGTTGTTTTGTCGGATATGGGTATTTTCCCGTCTGTGAACACAATTTTCACTATCAGCGATAAGCAGAACCTACGGGCTGCCTTCTCGAAAACCATTGCCCGACCTTCGTTTAAGGAAGTATCGTATGCCGAAATTTTCGATCCGATTACCGGACGTACTTTTATCGGGGGTTTGTTCCGCGATGCCAACGACCTGGCGGGGATTGAGTACTGGGACGGAAACCTTACGACCACCACCATATATAATTACGACCTGCGCTGGGAACTATTTGGTTCCGACCAGCAATTAATTTCGGTGTCGGCTTTCTACAAGAAATTTATCAACCCCATCGAAATTGTGCAGTTTGCCACCCAGATTGGTGCTTTCCAGCCGCGTAATGTTGGTGATGGCGAAGTGGCAGGAGCGGAATTTGAGTTTCGCAAGAACATGAAATGGATAGCCCCTGCCTTGCAGAATCTTTCGCTGCAGGCAAACTTTACCTACACAAAGTCGCGTATTCTGCTGAGTGCCACTGAACTGGAATCGCGCACCGAAAATGCACGTTCCGGGCAGCAGATAGGTGCATACAGGGATATGGCCGGGCAGGCACCTTACGTTGTGAATGCAGGTATCAGCTACAAGGCTCCCGATAATGTTTTTGGATCGCCCGAGGCTGGCGTTTACTATAATGTGCAGGGACCAACCCTGATGTTTGCCGGTATTGCCGACCGCCCCGATATCTGGTCAAAACCATTTCACAGCCTGAATTTTAACGCCAATGTGTATGTCGATAAACAAAAGAAGATGTTGATTTCGTTGAAAGTTGACAATATTCTCAATAGTAAGCAAGAAGCCGTGTTTACTTCGTATATGGCCGAAGACCGCTATTTTAGCAGGCTGTCGGCCGGACGTTTGTTTCAGATCAAATACACGTGGAACTTCTGATTTTGCCTGGCTAACCGGATGCACTTTCATCGAAAGTTAAGGATTATTTAAGTGTGGCTTAATATTAACTTCGCATTCACAAGATACTTTTGAGACATTATTTTGGGATAAATAAGCCTTAAGCAGGCTTCAATTATTGTATGAAAGCGAGCATGATTAAAATATCACAAGGCATGATGAATTTTCATGTATGCGAAATTCTATCTTACAAAAAATACAGATAATGATGAAACAGGAAAAGATATATCGGATAGTACTTGTTGATGATGACGAAGACATTCTCGAATTCTTGGGATATAACTTTCGCAAAAGCGGGTTTACCGTAACCACCGTTAACAATAGTTCGAAAGCACTGCAAACCATCGCGAACGACCTGCCCGATCTGGTAGTGTTGGATGTGATGATGCCCGGTATTGATGGCATTGAATTGTGTGGTCAGATTAGAGAACGACTGGGCGAAAACAAAGTGTTGATTCTGATGCTCACCGCACGTGGCGAAGATTATTCACAGATTGCAGGGCTTGACGCCGGTGCCGATGATTATGTGTTGAAGCCCATTAACCCGAAGGTGCTGATCAGCCGGGTGAATGCCATGCTGCGGCGCCGGAACCAATACGATTATGTTGCGGAGGAGGATCAACGCTTAATTGTTTCGTCGAATTCTGAATTTATTATCGACCGAGAATCATATACAATTACTACCGGCGGAGTGGCGCACCTGCTGCCGCGAAAAGAGTTTGAGCTGCTGGCGCTGTTGGTTTCGAAACCGGGAAAGGTTTTCACGCGCGAAGAAATTTACGATAAAATCTGGGGAAACTCATTTGTTGGCGACCGCACCATTGATGTGCATATCCGAAAATTGCGCGGACGTTTTGGCGACCGTTACATTAAAACGGTTAAAGGCGTGGGTTATAAATTCTCCGAATGAGTTAGCGGGTCGTTTTCGCTTATTTCAGGTTCTGTTTGTGGCGTGGTCTTTTGCCGCAGCGAAACAATAACGAGAACAATGCCGAGAATTACCAGGGGAATGCTGAGTAACTGACCCATATTAAGCGCCATGGTATTTTCGAAGCTCACCTGGTTGTTCTTGAGGAACTCCATGAAAAAGCGACTGAGGAACACCATAATCAGGAAAACTCCGAGTAAAAACCCGCGGGCATTTCTGTAGCGCTCCTTGCGGTAGAGCATCAACAACACAACTGAAGTTGCAATGTAAATAAGTGCCTCGTAGATTTGCGTGGGATGGCTGGCACAGCTATCGCCATTTTGCACGAAAACAAAGCCCCAGGGCAGGTCGGTGCAATGCCCGTAAATTTCGCTGTTCATCAGGTTTCCAAGCCGTATGCACGCTCCGGCAAAACCGGTGGGTATTGCCACGCGGTCTATCAGCCAGAAAAAGCTTTTCATTTGCGATTTCTTTTTGAAAATTAGGAGCGACACAATAATTCCAATGGCTCCGCCATGACTCGCCAGACCCTGGTATCCGATGAAGCTGAATTCGGGCTTGAAGCTTACCGGTAGCAGAATTTCGAGCATGGGAAGCAGTCCGCTGAGGTAGTATGAACCATCGTAAAATACGCAGTGAAAGATGCGTGCACCCAGCAACCCGCCGGCAATAACCCAGATAAGCAGCCTGTCGAGTTCTGCGCTGTTGCCCAGTTCTGCACGATACATTTTTCGAACAATGAAATAGCTGATGACAAAGCCCATTGCAAAGAGCACACTATAGAATCGGATTCCAAAATTACCGAATTCGAAAATCACAGGTTTCACGTCCCAGAATATTTGTAGCAGCATGGGCATTGGTTTCTGATTTTGTGCAAATATAATTTTTTTAGGTTAATTTCATGGTTCATGAGCGAAGCCGAAGGATGATTGACCTAAAATTGATTTGCCGATCCATTCCCAAATCTCGACCTCGTTTGCAACGAGGTCGCATTTATGCTAAGCATTTATAATGCGTTAATTACAGTGCATTGGAAATGCACCAAATAAATAAGTCCTCGTTGCAAACGAGGACTAGACTAGGGATGGAGAATAAATCCTGTTTTGAAACTAATATAATATGTTTACATTTGCAATTCTTATCATACATCAATAAGAAACGCAAAATAAAACTTGTAGCAATGGAACAAAGAAAATATAATTATATCGAGGAATACCTTGACAAAATAAGGGCTTCCGGAGGCTTTACTTTTACCTATTCCGAATTGTTAGAGACTTTTAATGTTACTAAAGAAGCAATAGACCTTTCGTTACAGCGCTTAAAAGCGCGAAATAGTATTGCCCAGATTAAAAAGGGGTTCTATGTAATACTTACTCCGGAATATGCTCAAAAAGGGATGCTACCTGCTGCACTATTTGTTGATGACCTCATGAAATCTCTTAATAAGAAATACTATGTTGGTTTGCTTTCGGCAGCAGCATTACATGGTGCGTCACATCAACAACCATTAGAATACTTTGTTATTACTCAGGCTCCTGCAATTCGCGACATTAATGCTTCAAATATGCGAGTCCACTTTTTTGTAAAAATGGATTGGCATCCACAATCGGTGGTTCAAATAAAATCTGATTCTGGATACATGAATGTTTCTTCACCTGAGCTTACAGCCCTCGACTTGTTTTTTTATTCCCATTACATTTCGACAAATAGGGCATATACAGTACTGCAGGAACTGCAAGAAGCAATGAAACCGTCAAAGTTAAAAAGTACAGCACTATTGTTTCCACAAACGGCATCTATTCAGCGTTTAGGGTATATACTTGAACAAATTCAAGGTTGTGATAAACTGGCTGATTCATTAAAAAAGGTATTAAATACTCGGAAATCGTATTACATACCCCTATCCTCAGGTAAATTAAAAAAAGGAAGTGTAAATACCCGTTGGAAAATAATTATAAATACTGAATTGGAGGGCGACCTATGATACCAAGACGATATATTGAGGAATGGAAACAAACTGTTTCATGGATTGATAACAATCAGGTTGAACAGGATTTGATTATTTCTCGCGCTTTAGTGGCAATTTATTCCGACAGCTTTTTAATGGAAAATTTGGCATTTCGTGGAGGTACGGCATTGCACAAATTATATGCAAATCCTGCTTCACGATATTCCGAAGATATTGATTTGGTACAGATAAAGCCGGGCCCTATTGGAGATGTGATAACTCAACTTCGTAAAGCTCTTTCGTTTATCGAAGGATTT
>JAKQPY010000098.1:0-8765 GCA_029564465.1 Bacteroidota bacterium
TTGTCGGCACTTGGTGTCGATGGCATGATTCCCGAAACGGAAGATTTTGTGGCACTCGTTTCTATACTCAACCACTCGAAAAACCTGCTGGGATTTTTCCGGCGCAGTGACCCCGAAGCCTGGCCCAATCTGAAAAAGCATACCGAAGGAATCGTTTTTCCGCAATATGTTTTCGAAAGGCTTGATGCGACGTTCGGGCGCGATGGCAAGATAAAAGACCGGGCATCGAAAACCCTTGCCGGGATAAGAACATCGCTGACATCGAACAAACAAAGTATCTCGAAAAAGCTTTCGGGAATGCTCGACACATTCCACCGTGAGGGATGGCTTAGTGCCGATTTATCGGCCACACTTGTCAATGGTCGTACAGTATTGCCTATCGATTCGGTGCATAAGCGTAAAATTGCCGGGTTGATTCACGACGAATCTGCCTCCGGAAAAACCAGTTATATTGAACCCGCCGAAGTCGTGGAACTCAATAACCGTCAACGCGAACTGGAGCTGGAGGAGCAACGCGAGATAAGACGTATACTTCGTGAACTGACCATCGAAATTGCGCCCTACCGTGATATGCTGGGTAGTTTGCAGGAGATGGTGGTGCGTTTCGACTTTATCAGAGCGAAAGCCATGTTTGCCATCGAAACAAATGCAATTTTACCTGCTGTGGCCAATGAGCCGGGAGTTCAGATACATCAGGGTATTAACCCGCTGCTGTTCATGTCGTTCAAAAAAGAGAACAAAAGCGTGGTACCCCTAAGCCTGGAACTCAACGAAAAAAACCGGATCATGCTGATATCGGGACCGAATGCAGGGGGCAAAAGCGTAGCCATGAAAACCACTCTTTTGCTTCAGTATATGTTGCAATGTGGCTTGTTACCTCCCTGTGGGGGAAATAGCTGCTTCGGTATATTCGACGGCTTTTTCCTCGAAATGGGTGACGACCAGTCGATAGAAAACGATTTAAGTACCTACAGTTCGCACCTGCTTAACATGAAACACATTGTAAAGCATGCCGGAGCCAAATCGGTTGTATTTATCGATGAATTTGGCAGCGGAACTGAGCCAGCTCAGGGAGGTGCCATTGCCGAAGCCCTGCTGAATGAACTGATTAACAGGCAATGCTATGGGGTTATCACGACACATTACACCAACCTGAAGGTTTTTGCTGCCGAACACGAAGGCATCGACAACGGAGCCATGATGATAAACCCCGACATGAAACCGGCTTTTATTTTTCAGGGAGGCTTGCCCGGTAATTCGTATGCCCTCGAAATTGCTTCACGCATCGGCTTATCCACCGAAATAATTGAATATGCCCGTCAGAAAGCCGGAAGCGAGCATACAAAGTTCGACACTATTCTGCGCAAAGCACTTAAAGACAAGCGGTATTACGAACGAAAGCGTATAGCGGTCAGACAACAAGAGAAAAGGCTGGAAGCACTAGGCACCGAATATGAGACAAAACTGCTGGCGCTTCAGCGCGAAAAGCGTAAAATTCTGGATGATGCCCGTGGCAAAGCCGAAAAAATCATTAAAGACATCAATGCCGATATCGAAAAAACCATCAGAGCCATAAAAGAAGCCAACGCCGAGAAAGAAAAGACAAGGGAGTTGCGCCGTGAACTGAAAGAGAAAACCGATGCACTGGTTGAGCTAACATCCAATGAACCGGCAGATTCAGAAATCGAGAAAGAACTTCGGCAACTGGCAGCGCGGAAACCCGAAATTGTAGAAATCGACCCGGACGAAATACACATTGGCAGCCGTGTTCGTATTTCGGGACATGATAGCATTGGCGAAGTTGCCGATTTAGGCGACGAAAACGCTGTGGTTCGTTTCGATAATATTATTACCAGTATAGCCAAAACCAAGCTCGAAAAAGTACCCGACCCCGAAGCAATCAAAATGCCCAAAGCAATACACTATAGTTCGGCATATAAAAACATAAATGAGCTTCGAAACAATTTCAAACCCTATACCGACATTAGGGGAATGACTGCAGATGAAGCACTAGGTGAGATAACTGCTTTTATCGACGATGCTATTGTTTTGGGAATCTCTCAGGTAAAAATATTACATGGTAAAGGAAACGGTATACTTCGAAAAAGTATCAGGGAATACCTGAAGACCATCAAACAGGTACAGTATTTTGCTGACGAAGACATTCGATTTGGCGGAGATGGCATCACGGTAGTACAACTCAAATAAATCGGCATGTTACAGATAGATAATACACTGGTAAGTTTTGACGTAATCGAGAAAAAATTTGTTTGCGACTTGTCACGTTGCAAAGGTATGTGTTGCATTGCAGGTGACGCAGGCGCTCCGCTTCTTCCGGATGAACTGGATCAGATTGAGCGAGCACTTCCGACGATAGCCCGCGACCTGCAAAAAGCTTGTCTCAACGTTATTGACAGTACCGGAGTTGCCGTTTTTGATCCTGATGGTGAGTTGGTTACCAACACCTTGCCGGGTAAAGGTGCCTGCGTTTTTACCATTTCCGATGCTGAAGGAAATGCCGTGTGTGCTCTCGAGAAAGCATGGGCCGAAGGCCGTATTGACTTTCGGAAACCTTTGTCGTGTCACTTGTATCCTGTGAGAATTACCCGCTACCGAAACTACGAGGCAGTCAATGTACATGTATGGGATATATGCAGTGCAGCCATTAGTAAGGGTCGCGAAAACGCAGTGCCGGTATATGTTTTTTTGAAGGATGCACTTATACGTTGCTACGGCGAAAAATGGTATGAGCAGCTTGATTATGCAGCAAAAAATTGTCGGGTAATACGAAATGATTACTAAATTCAGAATTCAAGGGATTATTTTCGAAATAATATTGATGTTTCAATTGCTGTAAAACATTGCCTTGTATGGCTTATATGAAAATAGCCGTTTATTAACCGTTAAGTAACGGATAATATTTGGAATAAAAACCCGATTTCCGAAGCATATAAATCCTTGCACTGCAATGCCTCTGCAGAAATAGCCGTTTATTAACCGTTAAGTAACGGATAATTTTTGGAATAAAAACCCGATTTTCGAAGCATATAAATCCTTGCACTGCAATACCTCTGTAGAAATAGCCGTTTATTAACCGTTAAGTAACGGATAAATTTTGAGATAAAAACCCGATTTTCGAAGCATATAAATCCTTGCACTGCAATACCTCTGTAGAAATAGCCGTTTATTAACCGTTAAGTAACGGATAATTTTTTGGGATAAAACCTGATTTCCGAAGCATATAAATCCTTGCACTGCAATACCTCTGCAGAAATAGCCGTTTATTAACCGTTAAGTAACGGATAATTTTTGAGATAAAAACCCGATTTCCGAATTATATAAATCCTTGCACTGCAATACCTCTGCAGAAATAGCCGTTTATTAACCGTTAAGTAACGGATAATTTACAAAACTTTAACTCCATCAATCTTTTCTAAATCCAAAAACTTCTAGCATGCCTTAAAAATAGAATCTGCGCCTAAGACAGAAAATAATTTCGTAAAACAAACGTTTTTAGTATTTTTAGCCGAAATATTATGATGAGGTCTATTTTTACATACGCAATTGTTTTCATCTTGCTCGTTATGCAGTCCGGTTGGGTTTATTCGCAGCGACAGAACCGTGAATCAAAGCCAACTCCCGAACTTTCGAAATGGGACAGAATGTATCCGACCATTAAAATCGGTGACAAAGTGTACAAGACCGGTAGCAATTGGTTCACTGCAGGCATAGGCTACGGTTATGCCACCAATCTTAGGTCGGATCAGACAAATTTTGCGCTGGCCTATCACCACCGCTACCACGCCATGTATTTTAATCTGGGGTATCATTACAGCAGTGACCAGTTTTTTCTGAAACGCCCCATGATACGACTTAACGACGTACATTTGGGAGCCGGTCTGCGCTTCGAATTCAATCACTTCAACTTTGCATTTTTCATCGGACCTACCTGGTCGTTTGGTTCACTCTACAGTTATACTAACGATTGGGGTGTCGATTTTTACCGATATTTTCACACCGCTGGCGCACACACTGAGCTTCAGTTTACCTGGAAATTTTTCTACGATCTGGGTATAGGCACTTCGCTCTACGGCAGCTTCAATAAAGAATATCAGGTGGTGGGGGCGCAACTCCATTTTTATTTCAGTTCGGCATATAAAGCAAAATATTAACTCAAATAATTTAATATGAATACCATTAAAAATTACATCGAAGCTAACAAAGACCGCTTCCTCGACGAATTGTTCGGCCTCATCAGAATTCCATCCATCAGTTCGATGTCGGAACACAAACACGACATGAAGGTGGCAGCCGAATACTGGAAAAAAACATTGCTTGATTCGGGAGCCGACATGGCCGAATTGTGCGAAACATCGGGGAATCCTGTAGTGTATGGCGAAAAAATAATCGACCCCACGAAGCCGACAGTTTTGGTATATGGGCACTACGATGTAATGCCGGTTGATCCTATTGACAAATGGGATACCAAACCTTTTGAACCGGTTGTAAAAGATGGAAAAATCTGGGCGCGTGGCGCAGACGACGATAAAGGACAGGGTTTCATGCATGCCAAGGCTTTCGAATTGATGATAAAAACCGGAACATTACCCTGTAATGTCAAATTTATGATCGAAGGCGAGGAAGAAATCGGGTCTCCGGCACTGACTACATGGTGTGCCGAAAACAAAGACAAACTAAAGGCCGACGTAATTCTGGTTTCCGACACCGGAATGATTGGCCCCGGAATTCCGACCATTACCACAGGCCTGAGGGGTTTGTCGTATTGGGAAGTCGAAGTAACCGGACCTTGCCGCGACCTGCACTCTGGCCTGTTTGGAGGTGCAGTTGCCAATCCGGTAAACGTATTATGCAAATTGATTGCAACAATGCAGGACGAAAACGGGAAAGTTACCATCCCCGGATTTTATGACGATGTTCTCGAAGTAAGCGATAAAGAAAGAGCCCTCTATGCATTGGCGCCATATAACGAAGAGAACTACAAAACCGCACTGAAAGTGAAAGCCTTAAAAGGCGAAAAAGGATTTACCACCACTGAGCGTACCGGAATCAGACCATCGTTTGATGTATGCGGCATCTGGGGTGGCTATACCGGTGAAGGAGCAAAAACAGTTCTGCCATCGAAAGCGTATGCAAAAATTTCAACGCGACTCGTTCCCAACCAGGATAATCACAAAATATCGGAGTTATTTGTAAAACATTTCGAATCGATAGCACCCGATTATGTTACAGTCAAGGTAACACCTTTGCATGGCGGACAGGGTTATGTGTGTCCGATTGACCATCCGGCGTACAAAGCAGCCGAAAAAGCCCTTTACGATTCGTTTGGAAAACAAGCCGTTCCTTTCCGCAGCGGAGGCAGCATTCCGATTATCTCAACTTTCGAAAAAGAACTGGGCATAAAATCGATATTGCTTGGATTTGGCCTTGAGTCGGACGCCATTCACTCTCCGAACGAGAATTTCCCGCTCGAACAATTCTACAAGGGGATCGAAACCATTCCCTTATTTTACAAGTACTTTGCCGAAATGGCATAAACAAAAAAACGCTCCGATCGGAGCGTTTTTTTTAATATTTCAACTGGCTTACTCCGACTGTAAGCCAAAATGATTCAGGTAGTTTTCGGTATGGTCGCCATAGGCTTCAATGCCATGTTCTGTAATTTTAAATGTGCATTTCTCGCCTTTTATCTGGGAAAATACGACATCCGATTTATGGCCGTTTTCATCAATACGGGTCAACCTTGCCAGATTTTTATCAAGGTCTTCGCTATTCAGGTTTTCGTAGCAAATCGGGCAGATAAAATTGGTGTGCTCGCCATCGGCGATTTTTACCGAGGGATGAATTTTAAAACTGTAATCACCCACTTCAGGACTGAGAAGCACGAGCGCAGAATCGCCCTTGCTGTTTTTGGTCAGCAATATGATGTGATGCTTCACTTTCAGGTAGCCGCCGCACTTGGGGCAAATATAATCTGCGTTCATAGGCATTGTTTTATTGTACAGTCCAAAATTAATAAATTTTCGATAATGCAACAACTGTTTTACGGAATTAAATGATTTTTCAAGCTAAATCAGCAAAACAATTATGGCACAAACCTTTGCTGTCGATTATATCACTTGCGGCTTGACATAGTAGCGGTATTTGAAATGCTACAAAGCTAAACCTGCAAAAAATGAAATTAAAATCTCCAAACGTCCAAATTTGCTCCAAAACCCGCTATTATAACAAGGTGCAGCTACCAACTGACAATTTATTCTTTAATTATTTTTCTTGTCAATAATGTATTATTGTAATACAATATTAAAATATAAACCCCTTGCTGTAAACATGAAATATCAAGTTGATTTAATCTCTCGTTTATCATATACTTAGAAATCAATCTGCCAGTTTCATCGTACAACTCAATTATGGAATTATCAAAATTGTTTTTGCGAATTTGTAGATAATCTCTCGCAGGATTAGGAAAAATGTCAAAATCAATTTTCGCTGTAATATGTGGATTAGAAGTTAAGCTATCCATTGTACCACAGGTTTCGTCACCCTTCGAATAAAAAGTTAAACTTTTTGCAATGGTTGGTCCACTCAAAGCTCCGCTCCCTTCATAAACAGTTTCACTGATAATCCCCAATCCTTCGCCAAATCGGTAATTGATGTAATCTGGTTCTACAGCCGATGCCGGAAATGAACAATCAAATCCATTTGATAATCTATCGCAAAGCAGCTCGGAATATTCGATAATTGTGTCATAGTTGAAATCATTACCATTATGCAAAACAAGAGAGTCGTAACGTAAATCAGGAAAATAGTCTAAAATAGGAGAATCCAAATTGGTGTATTGCTCTGTAATCGTATCCTCACCAAAATTGTAAACCCAATGTGGTTCTGGATAGAACTCAACTTCTTGTTGATAATACGTCTGATGTATTAAATAAAACAATGTGTCACTATTTGGCGAATAATATTTATCTATTATTTCTTTCGTTAAAGCATTGGGTGGTTGATTCTGTAAATTACTCTTATACTGATATTTATCGCCAATATCAAAGTTAAATACTTGCCCAATGGTCATTATTTCTTGTGAATAACCACTCACAAATAATACAACAAAGAAAAATAACAATATAAATTTCATAATTCTGATTTATAACGAAATGTTGTCTTTTTTTTTTGTTAGTAATTCTCTGCTAAACTTCGTGGTTCTTGTGTGTAAACACCAAGCTGGCAACCACTTGCTTTATCAATGTTTCGTATTTTTGTTTTTCGCTGAGCGGATATTCAAAATATACATTAATTACTTCGCTGCCATTCATAACAGCATGTACGTAAAACATGTTTTGTCCATGAATTCCGTTAATCACATACCAGGTTTCTCCAAAAGTTTTATAAGTTATTTCGAAACCTGATTCATAATACTGATTATCGGTTGTAGCCAACTCAAAATCCTGTTGCAGGGTTTCCGATAAATTGAGCACTCCGTAAGCCAGCATAAACGCACTACTGTCGGCTGCCAAAAACTTTTGTCCATCACCATTCATCGATTCACCCTGAGGAATTAAAAAATCGGGGTAATACACACTAAAGTGAAATCGTTCGTTGACATATTGGGTATAAATCACATCCTCGAAAACCTCGGGTTCACTATTCACAACAGTATCAGTTTGGGGAACCGGCTTTTTCCCCGGCTGTTTTCCGCCCGTATCATCAATATTGACTTCTGGTTTCCGGTTTCCCGAACATGCCAGTAGCAGTACGGCTCCAAGTAGCAATCCGGTTTGTTTCAGGGTTTTCATGGTGAGTAATTTCCTAAGCAAATTTATCGTATTTCTAACCAATATACCATTGAATAAATTCTGTTCTTCAATACAATTTCGGAAAAATTACAAGAGCGATTATAAAGAATTTAAACTACTGATTGCCAACCATGCCATCATGCCCATACTGTGTAACATTGATTCCGGGTCGCTGTCGAACGAGGCGTTATGAAGATTCGTTTCACCCTTACCATTGCCTGCAATTCCCATACGGTAAAAAACCGAGGGAACCTGCTGTGTGTAGTACGCAAAGTCCTCGGCCGTAAGTCGCCTGTCGAGATTTAATATATTGTCATTATCTGCAAATTGTTTTGCAGCCTTAATCAAGTCGTTTGTGAGATTCTCGTGATTCACAAGTACCGGATATCCATCCACGATATTCAGACCGGCCATGGTTTTGTAAGGGTTGGCGATTTGGCCGGCCAGGCGGTGAAGCATTTCTTTTACACTTTTCCTGAGTGCTTCGTCGAAACAGCGCATGGTTCCCGCGGCTGAGGCCACATCAGGGATAATATTGGTAGCTCCTGCCGCCTGTAGTTTCCCAAAAGCCAAAACGGCAGGGATCTGGTCACCGGCCATTTTTTTAAATTCAATTTGCGAAAGGCTGATAAAATCAGACAGCGCCATCACTGTGTTGGCAGTAATATCAGGGGTAGCCGCATGACCTCCCCTGCCCGTGAAATCGATGTAAATTTCGTCGGTCGAAGCCATATAACTACCCGGGCAAAAACCAAAGCTACCCGTTTTTAAACCGGGTTGCACATGCTGCCCAAGTATTGCACGAATCCTGTAATCGCGGAGCAATCCATTATCTATCATCGTCTTAGCACCACCAGGCAATTTTTCTTCGGCAGGCTGGAAAATCAATAGCGCATCACCTTGCAGCAATTCACGGTGTTTTACAAGAATTTCGGCAGTACCCAACAATGAGGC
>JAKQPY010000107.1:0-10814 GCA_029564465.1 Bacteroidota bacterium
GGATTTATCAGTTGCGAAGAATCAGGTTTTTCTAGAAATATTTCCGTTTATTTACTCATCCAGTAAATCAGGTCGGAGTGTGCGCGTTCTTTCATACGATTGCTCATCTTTCCATTTTTCGATTTCAGCTGCATTTCCCGACAATAGCACATCGGGGACTTTCCATCCCATAAAATCTGCAGGACGGGTATACACGGGTGGTGCCAGCAGGTCATCCTGAAACGAATCGCTGAGTGCGGATTGCTCGTCTGATATGGCACCGGGTATCAATCGGACTATGGAATCGACAAAAACTGCTGCTGCCAACTCTCCGCCGGTGAGTACAAAGTCGCCCACCGAGAATTCGTGGGATACCAGATGTTCACGGATACGATGATCGATACCTTTGTAATGACCGCAAAGGATAATAATGTTTCTAAAGGTCGAAAAATGGTTGGCTGTTTTTTGATTCCAGGGCTTTCCGTCGGGTGAGGTGTAAATTGTCGCATCGTAATTTCGCTCTCCCCGTAGTTGGTTAAGCAGCCTGAACACCGGTTCTATCATAAGCACCATACCGGCCTCGCCACCATACACATAATCGTCTACCTGACGGTGTTTCCCCAAACCGTATTCCCTGAGGTCGTGCACGTAAATTTCGACCAGTTGTTTCGTTTGCGCCCGTTTTACAATGCTATGATCCAGTGGTCCGGTCAGCAATTCGGGCATTACGGTGATGATATCGATTCTCATTGACCTGAGTGTTGAAATGAGGCTGATATTTTTTGTGCCACACTGTCTCCATCGATAGCTGACGAAACAATTCCACCGGCATAACCGGCTCCTTCGCCACAGGGGTAAAAGCCCATACAACTTACCGACTCCAGTGTGTCGCGGTTGCGCAAAATTCTGATGGGAGAACTGGTTCTTGACTCAACACCTACAGCAATGGCTTCATTGCTCAGGAATCCGTACATAAACTTGCCAAAATGTTTCAAAGCCTGTTTGAGCCGCGATGATATTTCTTCGGGTAACCAGAAATGCATGGGTGAGCTAATCACCCCAGGATGATAGGAGCAGGCTGGTAGTTTCGAGGATATTTTACCGGCAGCAAAGTCGGCTAATGCCTGAGCAGGGGCTTGCATCCTAAGGCCCCCGTTGAGTTTTGCCATGTGTTCGAGTTGCAGCTGATAGTCGAGCAGCCTGAATACATCGTTTCCGGCAATGTCTTCGGGACGAATTTCAGTAACAAAACCTGCATTGGCAAAGGCTGAATTTCGTTTGCTGTTCGACATGCCATTGGTTACCACTCCGCTTTCTTCGGTCGAAGCAGCTACAATCTGGCCCCCGGGACACATGCAAAACGAATATACACCCCGTTGGTTAACCTGATTGGCAATAAAATAACTGGCTGGTGGGAGCAATTTGCTGTATCCTTTTTTATATTGAATTGTATTGATCAGTTCCTGAGGATGTTCGATGCGTATCCCCATGGCAAAACCCTTAGCTTCCATTTCGATGCCGTGGTTCTGCAACATCCTGTAGTTGTCTTTGGCTGAATGCCCTGTAGCCCATATCACGGCATCGCCGTCGATAATTTCACCAGAACCTGTGCTTACCCCACATATTTTGTCATCCTTAACCACCAGACTGGTAATTTTTTCCGAAAACCTGAAAACGCCACCAAACGCTTCGATCTTTTTACGCATGGCCACAATAATTGCAGGTAATTTGTCGGTGCCAATATGAGCATGTGTGTCGATAAAAACAGACGGCTCGGCCCCAAAGTATTGCAATAACTGAAGAATTCTCTCCGGGTTACCGCGCTTGGTGCTGCGGGTGTACAATTTCCCGTCGGAATAGGTGCCGGCACCACCTTCGCCATAAGCGTAGTTCGATTCCGGGTTAAAACTTTCGTTTCGGTTGAGCAGAGCGATGTCTTTATTGCGTTCTTCAACAGGCTTTCCGCGCTCGACAATCACCGGACGTATTCCGGCTTCTAGCAGCCTGAGTGCTGCAAACAATCCGGCTGGACCCGCGCCGGCAATGATTACCTGTTTTTTTGCATGACTTACATCGTTAAAGCGGAAATCTTGGTTTTGTTCCCGTAGTAATTGTCCATCGAGTGCATAGTGTACGGTAAATTGAACAAGTGTTTTTTTGCGTGAGTCAATCGAACGTTTCGAAAGCTGCATATCCGAAATACTTGATTCTGAAATTCCGGCTTTTGCAGCCAGTGCTTTTTTTAATAATGCAGTATTGTAGGCTTCTTCGGGGGGAAGTTGCATCTGCAGTTCATACCTGTTTTGATTCATGATGCTAATCCCACCATTTTATTTTGTCGATTTTCCCACCCTCGAAGTGAAACGACAGCACCAGAAACTTAGAATTCAAACGGCTGTATGCCCTGGTGATTTCTGTATTGTCGTATTGCACCATATTGAAAATACCGAATGAGCCCTTGAGCTCAACCCCGAACATAAAATACTCGAGGAAAAAGTCAACCCCTAAGCCGATCTCGTAATACACATCGATGGGTTTAAGCCTGATTTTGGGTAATTCCGAAGGATCTACTTTTCGCTGGGCTGCGAGGTCGTACCGAAACGATGCACCGCCAATAAGAAAAGGCCTGAAATTATTGAGGCGCGCTGATTTATACTTCAGCGAAAGTGGAAAATCAAGAAAAGTCGATTCAATCATCATGCTGTGACGGCGAAAAGTGCTGTCTTCAAGAAGCTTATATTCCAGATCACGTTGCCCGAACATCAAACCAGGTAAAAAACGAAGGTCTAAGTATTCGGCAAGACGCAAATTGGCAATCATGTTGATGTTGAATCCCACATAGTGTCCGGTTTCGATGGCATAAACCGTGTCCATCAACATATATGCAGCCGATGGTCTGATCGTGAAGCTCATCATATTTAAGCCAAGTGAGTATCCAAAATGCGCCACCTGAGAGTCGAGCTTAGGCAGATTTTCGGGGTGCCTGCGTTGCGCTGTTGCCAGGGTGACAACAAACAGCAGCATACTTATCAGGATTACTCGTTTCAATTTCAGGAAATTCTTATGTATTAACTCAACAAAAGCTCAATTATTATTCGATTAAAACTCATTGCAAAATTATGTCATTTTTTTGAATTAATAGCACAGCAAAGTGTTTGTTGCAGATTGAGAAATACTTTATTTCTTGTTTCATCTTGATTTCCATGATATTCATTGCTTCCAGAAAGCAAAATAGCTGAAAAACATGATGAATTTTTAGCATCATAATTATAAAAACCTAATTTTGCGCTGCCGTTAACATAGAATGATTTATGGCCGCACTGGTGTTTATATCGGTTCTTTTGTTGTCGTTCGGGATATTTTTTCTTCCGAAAAGGGCGCACTACCTGTTTGCATTGGTGCTGGCTCTGGCCATGGTTTCTCTTACAAGCTTCTGGGCTGTCAGTTTGCTGAGCGGGAGTCGCGAATTCTCGGTATTGACGCTTGATATACCGATGATATCAAATGTGTTTATGCTTGTTTTCGATAAGCTGTCAGCATTTTTTATCATTGTCGTAAATATCACCATTGTTGTGGGCCTACTTTATGCCCGTGGATACCTGAAACCCTATTACAATGAAAAAAATGCACTGAGTTTTTCGATGCATTACTTTGCTTACCTGTGGCTCTATTTTTCGATGTTACTTGTGGTGGGTTGCCGCGACGGTTTGTCGTTTCTGATTTCGTGGGAGGTGATGGCCATTTCGTCCTTCCTGCTGGTGATTTTCGACGCCGAAGATCGTAATATTATGAAGACGGGTATCAACTACCTGATACAGATGCATGTGGGCATGGCAATTCTGATGATTGCCCTGATTCTGGTTGAAAAAGATACCGGCAGCATGAGTTTCGATGCCCTGCCCGCTTATTTTACACGACATAGTAACTGGCCTTTGTTCCTGTTGTTCTTTGCCGGTTTTGCAATTAAAGCCGGTTTTATTCCCCTGCATACCTGGTTGCCTCAGGCACATCCCGCTGCACCCTCGCATGTGTCGGGGGTAATGTCGGGGGTAATGATAAAAATGGGTATTTATGGCATGTTCAGGGTGTTGGTTTCGGTTCAGACCGACTTGCTCGTAATTGGCGTCGTGGTGTTGGTGTTATCGCTCATTTCGGGTTTACTCGGTGTTATGATGGCCATTGTGCAGCATGACCTGAAGCGATTACTGGCATACCACAGCATCGAAAATATCGGAATAATTGGAATGGGTATGGGGCTGGGTATTATTGGCAAAGCCATTGCCAATCCCCAGTTGATGTTGCTTGGTTTCGGCGGATCCTTGCTCCACGTGCTTAACCATTCGTTGTTTAAATCGCTGCTGTTCTTTAACGCAGGTTCGGTATTTCATGCCACCCATACTCGTAACATTGAACAAACCGGTGGTCTGATGAAGAAAATGCCTTATACCGCACTGTTGTTTCTTGTGGGGTCACTGGCCATTTGCGGTTTGCCCCCTTTCAACGGATTTATTTCGGAATACCTCATTTTTTACGGTATGTTCCAGAGCCTTTCGGGTGCCGGATTGTATCAGGCTATTTTGTTGTTGTTTAGTATTATCGGACTCAGTTTAATTGGCGGATTGGCAATTTTTTGCTTTACCAAGGCATTTGGCATTGTTTTTCTCGGAGAACCCCGCAGCCAAAAAGCGGCCGATGCCGTTGAGGTGTCGCGTGGAATGATTCTCCCGCAGCTTGTAACTGTTTTTTTTATCGTGGCGGTTGGCTTGGCTTCGGCCTGGTTTGTGAAACCGGTTTTTGGTGTGGTGGCAGATATTTTTCCGGTTGATGCTTCGCAATTCGCCACCATTGCTGCAAACCTAAGTGGTATCAGCCTTGCGGCAGGAGTGTTTGTTCTCGTTGCCGTGGCCTTGCTCGTACTACGTTATTATTACCTCAAGCGAAAAACTGTACGTACCGGTCCTACCTGGGGTTGTGGTTATACGGCAGCCACTCCGAAGCTGCAATATACCGCCACATCCTATGCCGATAACTACCACAAGCTTGCCAAACCTTTGATACGCAACAACGTGCACAGCGAATCAATTACCGACGACGAGATATTTCCACCCGCCAAATCGTTCGAGACACATTCGGAAGACGTGTTTAAAACGCGGCTCACCGACGCACCGGTTAACAGGGTACTCGAGTTGCTGAAAAAAATTGCAGTGATGCAAACCGGCCAGATTCAGCACTATATTTTATATGCGTTTGTTTTTATGCTGCTCATCTTTTTGTTAACTTATTTCAACCTGATTTGATATGCCCGGAATCATACTGATACTGATAGCAGCCGTTCTTTTTCCGGGGATTATTCTCCGAACGAAAAGCATTACTGCAGGGCGCAGGGGGCCTGGTTTGCTGCAGCCCCTCAGGGATATTGGTGTGCTGTTGCGCAAGGGAAGTGTTTTTAGCACTACCTCCGGCTTGATTTTCAGAATTGCACCTTCACTCACGCTGGCTAGTATTGTAGCGGCTATTTCTGTGGTTCCGTTTGGTAATCAGAATGCCCTGATTTCCTTTGGCGGCGATTTTGTGTTCTTTGCCTATATGTTGGCTCTTGGTAAGTTTTTTACCATTATCGGAGCACTCGACACAGGCAGTAGCTTCGAAGGTATGGGTGCAAACCGTGAAGCATTGTTTTCGATGCTGGTAGAGCCTGCTTTCTTTATTCTGATAGGAACTTTTGCCATGTTTACAGGATTGACCTCATTTTCCGAGATGTTTAGTCAGTTTCATGTTACCGGCAATCATTATGTGTTGATATTCAGCGTAATCAGCTTTTACCTGCTCGTGCAGATTGCCATGATTGAAAATAGCCGACTGCCGGTTGACGATCCCAAAACCCACCTCGAACTGACCATGATTCACGAGGTGATGATTCTCGATAACAGTGGCTTCGATAAAGCACTTATTCACATCGGCACTTACCTGAAATTTGGAATCTATGGTGCCTTGATGAGTGCTGCGCTTGTGCCGGCTGAATGGAATATTTACCTGCAGGTTTCGTTGTTTTTTGCAATACAGTTGATATTCGCTGTCATAATTGGCCTGAATGAATCCTTCAGAGCGCGCAATAAAATGGGGAGGAATCCGCAATATATACTTACATTGTCGGCCATTGCGTTGCTCGCATTTGTGGTAATTCTGATATTAACCGGAAAACTGATTCAATAAAGCATGCTGAATTTCCTGATCATATTGTTTGCCATAAGCCTGATATATCTTAGTGTCTCGGAGCGATTCCGTACCTACGCCAAACTGATTGCCGCTCAGGGGATTCTCCTCATGGGTATTGCCCTGTTCGAACTGAAAGAGGTGAACACTGCCAGCCTGATTTTTATTCTTGCCGAAACCCTGATTTTTAAAACCATCGTTGTACCGTATTTGCTCTATTCCATCATCAACCGGACAGGTGTGTACAAGGTGCACAACAAATCGTTGCTTGGTTTCTACTCCCTGATTCTTGCATTACTGGCACTCGTGCTGAGTATTGTTATGGCAAATGCCCTCGAAAATCCGAAAATCGATACGGTGTACCTTACTATTGCGCTGTTCACCCTGTTTATCGGGGTACTATTGGTGGTGAATCATAAACTGATATTCTCGCACATGATTGGTTTTCTCGTTATCGAAAATGCCGTTTTCATGTTCTCAATGTCGGTAGGCAGCGAAATGACCATGCTCATAAACATCGGCATTCTGCTCGATATTTTTGTCAGTGTGCTTATTATCTCAATATTAATAAACCGAATCGGCAGCAAGTTCAACAAGCTTGAAGCCGATAATCTCAATTCATTAAAAAACTAAGACATGATTCTGTATTACTTCATCATAGCAGCCATACTGAGTCTCGTTGCAGTTTTTGTAAAATTTCGACGCATAGCCAAGGCAGCAATAATAACTTTTTCGCTTGTTCAGGCAGCTTTTGCATCTTACGCTTACCTGCACCTGAACCAGACCGAACTGTCCTATTTCACTTTCGATTCGCTGGGTGTGGTGTTTTTGCTGGTGCTTTCGGTAATTTTCCCCGCAGCGGTTTTTCATGGGTTCCGCTATTTTAAAAACCGAATCACCCGACGATTCTTTTATTACCATGCCGCACTCATTGGTTTAATCACCGCCATCACCGGAGCTTATCTGGCCAACGAAGCCACTGTTGTGTGGATTTTGGTGGAAGCCACTACCTTGTTTGCATCGGTACTGATTTATCATGAAAAAACCAAATATGCCCTTGAGGCTACCTGGAAATACATCTTCCTTTGCTCGGTAGGGATTGCGTTTGCTTATATGGGTATACTCTTCCTGGGTTTTACAATGAATCAGGGCGGTTTTACCGATTTGTCGTTTTCGGCAATTACCAATGCAGCCTCTCTGGTTGACCCCCTTTACCTCAAAATTGCCTTTGTGTTTATTTTTATCGGGTACAGCACAAAAATGGAAATTTTCCCGATGCATACCGTAGGCATCGATGCCAATTCGGTGGCTCCGTCACCGGTGGGTGCGCTTATTTCCACAGCAATGGTTAACATGGGGTTCATTATTATTTTCAGAATTTATGCTGCCTTGTCGGCAACGCCCATTTTCAGCTGGATGAATCACATCCTGCTTATTGCAGGGGTGCTGTCGGTACTTGTCGCTGCCGGATATATGCTCAAGGCAAAGCATAACAAACGCATGTTCGCCTATTCGAGCCTCGAAAATGCCGGACTGGTGGCTATTGCCCTCGGGGTGGGAGGTTGTGGCTACTATGCCGCAGTGCTGTTGCTTATAATGCATTCATTCGTTAAGTCAAGTATGTTTTTCCAGCTGGGTCAACTTTACCGGGTGCTCAATACCATGAAACTTGATGCTTCAGGCAATTACATGCGGCTTTATCCGGCCGGTGCGCTGGTACTCATCATTGGAATGTTCTGCTTGCTGGCGGTTCCGCCTTCCGGTTTGTTTATTTCGGAATATATGATTTTTAAGGCACTTATTTTCGGTAACTATTGGTTTGTGACAGTAATTACCATGCTATTGCTCTGCGTGGTGGTTTATGCCATGAGCGTCAGAATTATGCATATTTGTTTTTCGGAACCGCGCGAAATAATTCACAATAAGTATCCCGAAAAAATTCACCCTGCCGAAACCATTACCCAGTTTGTGTTTCTGATGCTGGTAATTGCCCTGTGTTTCTATCGCCCGCCTTTTCTCGACGAACTCATCCGTCAGGGTATTTCAATCATAGCCAACCACTAATTCCATGACCAGTAACGATTTTATCGATATTAGCAATGCACAGACAATTCCCTTGTCCGACATTCCGGTGATTGATTATCCGCGTTTTATGGCTTGTGTTACCGATGAACTCAGGCAGCCAGCGAACCATTGTCTCAATTACTATGGTGTTGCAGATGGTAATCGTTATTGGTTCATCTGTTGTATTGCCTGCGACGAAACACATCGCATCAGGCTTTACTCGCATGAGGCTCCGAAAAGCATTACTTCTTTAGATTCGCTTACTCCCGAATGCCCTCAGCTATATATATTTGAACGCGAAATACACGAGAACTTCGGTATTAATTTCGATGGCCACCCCTGGCTGAAACCGGTACGCTGGCCATTCGACCGCCACAATCCGGATAGTAATATGAACAACTATCCCTTCTATGCAATCCCCAGCGAGGAACTCCACGAGGTGGGTGTGGGGCCGATACATGCCGGGGTTATCGAGCCGGGACATTTCCGCTTCATCTGCAACGGCGAAAAAGTGCTACACCTCGAAATTCACCTGGGATACCAACACCGGGGTGCCGAAAAACTTGTAGCGCCGGGCAATGGTCTGCAGCGGGCACTCTTATGCGAAAGCATTGCCGGCGATACTTCGGTGGCTTCATCAATTGTTCATGCGCAACTCATCGAGTCGCTGGCCGGTATCGAAGTGTCCCAAAATTTGCAGCTTGAGCGTTGTTTGGGCCTCGAACTCGAACGTATTGCCGTGCATATCGGAGATACCGCTGCCCTTTGCGCCGATGTAGCTTATCAGCTTGGACAGGTGGTGAACGAAGCCCTGCGTACCACGTTTATCAACACTACCCAATATTGGTGCGGAAACCGGTTTGGCAAAGGCCTGGTGCGGCCGGGTGGTACCCATTATCCCCTCAGCGACGACGTACTTCGCGAAATCAGGCGCGTGCTCGGCGATTCCGGAAAACGCTATTTCGATATTGCCGACCGCATCTATACTTTACCCACCGTGCTGGCACGTTTCGATGGTATTGGTTCACTCAGTCATGAACAAACACTGACCATTGGTGCTGTGGGTATGGCTGCACGTACCGCACAGCTGGCCAGGGACATACGTAAATCTCATCCTTTTCAGTATTACAGCAGCTTTCATCACCAGCCTGTGCTCCTCGAAACCGGAGATGTACTGGCGCGCGGTATGTTGCGCTACCGTGAGGTGCAGCAATCGGTGGAACTGATTGAAATGTGGGGCAAACAGTGGGAGGCCATGCCGCATCACGTCAACCCACCGGTGTATGATTACCGACTCAGGCCCGCATCGTTTGCCATTTCGGCGGCCGAGGCATGGCGCGGAGAACTCTGCCATACTGCCATTACCGATGCTGATGGAAATCTGATACACTATAAGGTGAAAGATCCGTCGCTGCACAACTGGATGGCGCTGGCCCTTGCCGTGCGCAATCAGGAAATTTCGGACTTTCCGATATGCAACAAATCGTTTAACCTGAGTTACTGCGGCTATGATCTCTAAACGCTACGCCATGCTTAAAGAAATGCACATCCTGCGCAGCCATGGCTGGCAGTATGTTCCCAACCTGAAAAGGGCTGAGTTGAACCCCCTGTTTCGTGGGAGGCCGGTCATCAGCAAAACCATCACCCCGGACGAAATCAGCAGACTGAAAGCCTTGTGCCCCGTGCAGGCTTTCGTGGATGAACCTTTCGGACTCGATATGGGCAAGTGCGTGTTTTGCAAGGAATGTCAGTATGCCTGTCCCGATACAATCAAATTTACCAACGACTATAAAATTGCCGTTACACGCCGCAGCGATTTAATCGTCAGGGCAGGGCAGGAGCAGCTCAGTTTCGACCTTGGCGCTGTAAGACCCGAAATAAGACGAATCTTCAAACACTCGCTCAAACTCAGGCAGGTGTCGGCTGCCGGCGACAATTCCTGCGAAATGGAGCTCAATGCATGCGGTAATGTGAATTTCGACATGGGACGCTACGGAATCGAATTTGTGGCATCACCGCGTCATGCCGATGGCATTGTTATTACCGGCCCCATTTCGCAAAACATGGCCGAAGCCCTGCAAATCTGCTACGACGCAACACCCGACCCCAAATTGATAATCCTCGTGGGCAGCGATGCCATTGGTGGTGGCATGTTCTCCGACAGTCCTGCCATCAACCGAAGCTTTCTTAATGAAAATCATGTCGATTTGTATGTGCCCGGCAATCCGGCCCACCCACTCAGCTTTATCAATGGTGTGCTTGAGTTGATTGGAAAGCAATGAGGCATCATTTATACATAGCTTTGCTGCGATTTAATTATACCTCAGCTCAATTCGATTAGCCGGAATTCTTTCTGCTTACAGGTTTCAAACCCCTAAAATCCTATATATGCAGATATATATTGCGCTGGGAGCCCACATTTAACCGAAATTTTATCACAGTATTAGGTAATTCAAAAAAATAAATTATTTTTGCACCTCAATTTAAAAACTAGTTTATTAACAAAAAAGAGCGAGAACTATGATTAACCAGTATGAAACCGTTTTCATTGCTACTCC